>JAIXTI010000189.1 GCA_027484025.1 bacterium | reverse complement strand
GCGATCGGCCGGCATCGAGGTCGTAACCGGCGTGTGTGAATCGGCCGCGCGGCTTCAGAACGCGCCATTTGTCCACGCCGCTCGCCATCAGGCACTCCCGTTCGTTACGCTCAAGCTCGCCGTCTCCATCGACGGGGCCATCGCCGGCCCATCGCGCCAACGCGCCTGGCTGACGGGCCCTGAATCGCAGGCGGCGGTGCACGCCATGCGCGCGGACGCCGATGCGGTCGGCGTGGGCATCGGCACCGTGCTCGCCGACGATCCCGCCCTCACGGTGCGTCTGGCCCCGACTCCACGCATCCCCCCGGCGCGGGTCGTCTTCGACCGCCAGGCCCGGCTCCCCCAAGGCAGTGTGCTGGCCGCAACCGCCCGCGAGCTCCCCGTGCACCTCATCACGGGCGTTGAGGCCCCCACGGAGCGCGTGGAGGCCCTCGCCGGGATCGGAGTGACCGTACACGCCGTTGAGCAGTTGGCTGATGGCCTCCGGAGTCTGCGAAGGGCCGGCGTGCGGCATCTGTTCGTCGAGGGCGGGGCGGAAATCGCCTCGGCGCTCCTGAACGCCGGACTCGTGCACCACCTGATTATCTTTCAGGCTCCGGTCATTCTGGGGGCAGGGGCCGTTTGTGCTTTTGCCGCACTCCCGGGACAGGACGCCACTTCGGCGCCCCGTCTCACTGTGCTCGAGCGCCGTGGATACGGCGCCGACCTGATGACCCGTTACGCTGTTTCCGGAGACTGAAGACAGGATGTTCACGGGGCTTGTAGACGACGTGGGGCTCATCGAGCACGTCGCCGACACACCGGCCGGGCGCGAACTGCGCATCGCCAGCCGGTATACCGACCTCACTGACGGCGAGAGCATCGCCGTGAACGGGGCCTGTCTCACGGTGCGCGAGCATGGGGTGCGTGCCGACGGCCAAGGGTGGTTTACCGTCGCCGCGATCACCACGACGCTGGGCCGCACCACCATCGGCGACTGGGTCGACGGTGGGCAGGTGAACCTCGAGCGCGCCATGCGCCTCGGCGACCGGCTCGGTGGGCATCTCGTACTCGGACATGTCGACGGGCTCGGACAGGTGCTCGATACCCGTGATCAGGGCGACGCCTGGCTCATCGACGTCGAACTGCCGACCGCCCTGCGACCGCTGCTCGTCGACAAGGGCTCCATCACGATCAACGGCGTGAGCCTCACCGTGAACGAACTGCTCCCCACCGGGGTGCAGCTCTCCATTATCGAATACACCCGGCGCCACACCACGCTTGGCCTGCTCTCGGCCGGCGCGGCGGTGCACGTGGAAGCCGATGTGCTGGCCAAGCACATCGAACGACTGCTGACGCCATATCTGCGCGCAACGGGCGCGCCTTCACTGGCGGCTGCACTGACGGAGTTGAAGGTATGACGCAGGACAACACAATCGCGCCCAACGACAACGCATCGCTCGCCGATGACGCCGACGGTGTCTTCGGCACCGTCGCACAGGCGCTGGCGGATATTGCTGCCGGAAAGTTCGTGGTGGTAGCCGATGACGAAGATCGCGAAAACGAGGGAGATCTCGTGTGCGCGGCCGAACTCGTCACCCCCGAAATGGTGAACTTCATGCTCGAAGCGAAGGGCATGATCTGTCTCTCCATGACGAACGAGCTCGCCGACCGGCTGGGACTCGAGATGCAGGTCGATCACAACACCGAAGCGATGTCCACGGCGTTTACTGTGAGCATCGATGCGGCGGCCAAGTACGGCGTGTCGACCGGCATCAGTGCGAGTGATCGCGCCACCACCATTCGCGTGGCCGTCTCCCCCGGGGCCACGCGCGCCGACCTGCGCGTCCCCGGACACATTCATCCGCTCCGCGCGCGCAATGGCGGCGTGTTGCAGCGGGTGGGACACACCGAAGCTGCCGTCGATCTCGCGCGGCTCGCCGGCTTGCAGCCGGCCGGCGTCATCTGCGAGATCCTCAACAAGGACGGCACCACGTCGCGTCGTCCGCAGCTCGAAGTGTTCGCGCGCGAGCACGGCATCACCTTCATCACCATCGCGCAGCTGGTGGCGTACCGGCTGCAGAACGAGCGGCTCGTGCACCGCATGGCCGATGCGCGCCTCCCCACCGATTACGGCGACTGGCGCATCGTCGGCTACAAGAACGATGTCGATCATCGCGAACACATTGCCATCGCGTATGGCGACGTGACCAACGGCGAAGACGTGCTCGTGCGCATGCACAGCAAGTGCCTGACTGGCGACGTGTTCCACTCGCGCCGCTGCGACTGTGGCTGGCAGCTCGAGAAAGCCATGCAGATGATCCAGGCCGAAGGGCGTGGCGTCATCGTGTATCTCGATCAGGAAGGCCGCGGCATCGGGCTGCTCAACAAGATCAAGGCGTACGAACTGCAGGACACCGGCGCCGATACCGTCGAAGCCAACGAACAACTCGGCTTCAAGCCCGACCTTCGCAACTATGGCATCGGTGCCCAGATCCTGCTCGATCTCGGCGTCCGCTCCATTCGCATTCTGACCAATAACCCGCGCAAGCTCGTGGGGCTCGACGGCTACGGTCTCGTGCTCAAGGATCGTGTGCGCATTGAGGCGCCGTCGACCAGTGAGAACGCTACCTATCTTGAAACCAAGCGCACCAAGCTTGGACACCTCTTCGCCGTCTGAGATCAACGTGGCCGAGTTCACTGGAGAACCGCGCGGCGAAGGACGTCGTATCGTCGTCGTCGCGAGCCGTTTCAACGAAAGCATCACCGTTCCCCTCGCGGAGGGCGCGGTAACCACGCTCGTGGGCAAGGGCGTCGCCTTCGACGACATCGATGTACTCTGGGTCCCGGGCGCATGGGAGTTGCCGGTCGCCGTGCGTCGCGCGTTGTCGTCGGGCAAGTACGACGCCGCCGTCGTGGTTGGCGCCGTCATTCGAGGCGGCACGCCGCACTTCGAGTTCGTCGCGGGCGAAACCTCGCGGGGGCTCATGGAGGCGTCGCGCGATTTCGAAGTGCCGGTCACGCTGGGACTGCTCACCACCGATACCATCGAGCAGGCGGAAGAACGGGCCGGTGGTGCGCATGGCAATAAGGGCATCGACGCGGCGCTCGCCGCGCTCGAAGTGCTCGATATGTTCGATCGCGCCTTTGCCGGCGACAACTTCGGCGAGGATGACGCGTGAGCAATCTTCGCGACGACACGTTTTGGGATGGCCCTTCGCAGGAACCGCTGCTCCCCAAAACCGGCAAGCGCACGCGCGGAAAGCCGACCACGAAAGCGGAGCGCATGGAGACGCGTGGGCGCGCCCGGGCGCTGCAGGCGCTGTATGCCGCCGACGTGCGTGATCAGGCGCAGTTGCGTCGCATCGCCACCACGGTGTTCGACGACCTCGCGGTCGTCCCCGAAGAGCGGGCGTTCGCGTCGCGTCTCGTGGCGACCGTCGCCGACAACGTCGAGGCCCTCGATGCGGCACTCGCCGAGGTGACCAACAACTGGCGCCTCGAGCGGCTCGGTGTCATCGAACGCTGTGTGTTGCGCCTGGCCGCCGCCGAAATGGCGCGGAACGAGACACCGGTGAAGGTCGTGCTCCAGGAAGCCGTGCACCTCGCCGAGCGGTATGGCACCGAGCGGAGCGCGCGCTTCGTGAACGGCGTGCTCGACGCGTACGCGCGCAAGCTCGGCAAGCTGTGACGCCGTTGCGCATTGCCGTCGTCAACTGGCAGTGCCGCGACAATCCGCTGGCGGGCGGCGCCGAGATCCATCTGCACGAGATTTTCGGACGGCTCGCCGCGATGGGGCACGAGGTCGTGCTCCTCTGCGGCGGGTGGCCCGGGTGCCCGCCGCGCGCCACACTCGACGGCATCGAAGTGCACCGCGTCGGAACGCGGCAGACCTTCCCGTTCCTGGCGCGCCGCTACTGGCACACGCACCTCGTGCAGCGCGGCTTCGACGTCCTCGTCGAAGACATCAACAAGGTGCCGCTCTTCACCCCCACCTGGCGCGCCCCCAAGCTCGTCGGGCTGGTGCCACACCTGTTCGGGGGGACGGCATTTCAGGAACTCGCCGCGCCGCTGGCCACCGCCGTCTGGCTGTCGGAAAAGCCGCTCCCGTGGTTCTACCGGGGCCACGCCTTCGAGGCGATCAGCGAGAGCACCAAGGAGGATCTGGTGCAGCGTGGTATCGCAGCGGACCGGATACGCGTCATTTTCCCGGGGATCGATTCCGCGCAGTACACGCCAGATCCCACCTTTAGAGCGGATCGTCCCGTATTTGCATATCTGGGTCGCTTGAAGAAGTATAAAGGGGTAGATCTGGTCCTGCGGGCGTTCGCCGCCTGCGAGGTTCCGGAGGCCACCCTCGAAATTGCCGGGGCCGGTGAATTTCGTGGCGAACTGGAGCAGTTGGCGGGAACCTTGGGGGTCACCTCGAGGGTACGGTTTTTAGGACGTATTGACGAGACTGAGAAGTGCGCTCTGCTACGACGAGCATGGGCGACCGTTTTCGCATCACCAAAGGAGGGGTGGGGGATTACGAACCTGGAGGCAGCAGCGAGCGGAACTCCGGTGATTGCGTCGAACTCTCCGGGAATTCGCGAGTCCGTGAAGCACGGCGAAACAGGGTTTCTCGTGACACACGGAGACGTGGCTGCCATGGCTGGCTGCATGCGACGCCTCAGCGGCGAGCGGACGCTCGTCGAACACCTGGGGGCCAATGCACGACGCTTCGCCGAGGGCTTTACCTGGGCGAACGCCGCGAAAGAGACAGAAGCCCACCTCCGAGAGGTCGTGGGAAGGGAGGAAGGTCGCTGATGGAGATCATCCTGCACGCGCACCACGCCGAAGTGAGCGAGTCACTTCGGGCCCAGGCCGAATCGGCCATCCGCCGCATTGCGACGCGATTGCACCACGTCGCCAATGCCATCGTACGATTCGTTGGTGACGGACCTACCCGTCGCGTCGAAATCGTGCTGCGCGGAACCCGACATCGAGAACTCTTCGCCGTGGCTGACGCCCGCGATTTTGCGCCCGCGCTCAGTACCGCCGTGCATCGACTCGAAAGCCAAGTGGCCAGCGTGCGTCGCTCCCGCAGAAGTCCTCGCGACGGAGATCGCACCGGGTGAGTAAACGCCTGACCGTTGGCATGCTCTACGAGCAGATGAAGGATGTGCTCGAATTGGAGCTGCTCGGCCCGGCAACAGGTCTCGATCGTGAGATCACGAGCCCCGAGGCGTCAAGCCCGGGGCTCGTCCTTGCCGGCTATATCAATCGCTTTCCGTACCAGCGCATTCAGGTGCTCGGCGAAACCGAGATCACCTACTTGCAGTCGCTCGACGCCGCACAGCGCGCCACGAATCTCGAACAATTCTTCGGGTTTCCCATTCCGTGTGCGTTCATCACCAAAGCGCTCGAGCCACCTGAGCCGCTCCTCCGGCTCGCCGATGACGCAGGGATGACCATCCTCCGCTCGCGTCTGAAAACGGCAGAGTTCTATCGGCTCATCAAACCCTTCCTCGCCGATCAGTTCGCACCGACCACCACGATGCACGGCTCGCTCGCCGACGTGTATGGCGTCGGGCTCTTCTTCACGGGCAAGAGCGGCATCGGCAAATCCGAATGCGTGCTCGACCTCGTCGAGCGCGGACACCGGCTCGTTGCCGATGACCTCGTCTTCGTGTCGCGACGCGGCAACGACGTGCTCATCGGCAAGGGACACGAACTGCAGCGGCACTTCATGGAAATCCGCGGCGTGGGGCTGCTCGATATTCCGGCCATCTTCGGCATTCACGCCGTGCGGCAGCAGAAGCGGCTCGAAGTCGTCGTGGTGCTCGAAGAGTGGGATGCGGAGGCACAGGTCGACCGCACGGGACTCGATGTGCAGACCATCGACATTCTCGGCGTCGAGATCCCCAAGATTACCGTGCACCTCAATCCCGGCAAAAACATCACGGTCATTGCCGAAGTGATCGCGATGAATCATCTCCTGCGCTATTATCGCGGATACGACACCGCCACCGCGTTCAACGAGCGACTCATCGGCCAGATGCGCCGGAAGTCCGACGTGCAGCGGTACTTGCAGGAGGATATCGAGTAGTGTCATCCGGGGGAGAGCAGGAGACTACGGTGCGCGCCATCGTGGCCGGTCACGGCACGTTCGCCACGGGCGTCATTTCCGCGGTCGAACAGATCACCGGTCGTGGCCACCAATTCATCGCGGTCTCCAACACCGGCCTGTGCCTCGACGATATTCAGGGGACGCTCGCGTCAGCGCTTGACGTCAGCCACGCACGGGTGATCTTCACCGATCTGCCTGCCGGCAGTTGCACCATGGCGGTGCGCCGCATGATTCGCGAGCGCCCGGGGGTGCTCCTCGTTACCGGCATCAACCTTTCGCTGCTGCTCGATTTCGCCATGCAGGACGATGCCGATCCGGTGGTCGCCGTGCAGGCGGCACTCGAGCGCGGTCGTGCTTCCATGGTCGTGTACGGCGCCTGAGCGCCGTCGCCGCGCCGCGATTCCCATCCGTTCGCATGCCCATCGCGCTCTTTCGCATTGATGATCGACTCATCCACGGCCAAGTGGTCGTCGGATGGGGACAACCGCTCGAGTTGGGCTTCATCGTGCTCGTTGACGACGATGTGGCCAACAGCGAGTGGGAGCAGGAGCTGTACCGCATGGGCGTGCCGCCGGAGATGTCGGTGCACTTCCTCACCGTCGACGACGCGGTGCTGCGTCTTGCCGAGTTCGAGCGTCTGCCATCGCCCGGCATTCTGCTGGTCGGCGACATTGGGACCATGCGGCGCCTCGTGACGGCGTCGCACGGACAAGTCCGCACCGTCAACGTCGGTGGCGTCCATCACGCGCCCGGTCGCACCGGCCGACTGCGCTATGTCTTTCTCACGCCGGCCGAAGAAGACGGCCTCAAGGACATGGCCGCGCAGGGCGTAGACGTGACGGCGCAGGACGTCCCGGGCGCCCGACCGGTACCATTGGCCGAACTGCTCACGTCGTCCTCCACCGCCTGATGGATCTCCTCACGGGGCTCGTGTCGGTCATTCCCATTGCGCTGCTCGCCGGCGTGGTGGGGCTCGACGTCGTGAGTTTCCCGCAGGCGATGATTTCCCGCCCCATCGTCGGGGCGACGCTGGGTGGGGCGTTCCTTGGCGCGCCCGAAGCAGGCCTCGTGTGCGGCACGGCCCTCGAATGCCTGGCCCTCGAGTCGCTCCCCGTCGGTGCGTCGCGCTACCCCGAGTGGGGGAGCGCGTCGGTCGTCGCGGGCGCCGTCGCAGCGGTTGGCGCCACCGGATCATCTTTCCCCGATGTCGGCGCCTTTGCGGTCGCCGTGCTGGTGGGCATTCTCACGGCGTGGACCGGCGGCTGGACGATGGTCAAGCATCGCCAGCTCATCGCCAGCTTTGCGCGCCCGCGCCTCGATCAGCTGGCTGCTGGCTCACGCCGCACCGTCATCGGCCTGCAGGTCTTCGGCATGACCGCCGATCTTGTGCGCGGCGCCCTGCTCGGCACCGTCATGTACCTCCTGGCGCGTCCACTCGCCGAACTCGTGAACGCGCGCTGGACCGTGGGCGAAGACCTGTCGCGCGCGGTCATCATTGCGTGTGTGGCTGCCGTTGCGGCGTCCGCGGTGTGGAAGGACTTCCACGCCATCAGTGGCACGCGTCGGCTTTTCCTCGTTTCGCTCGCGGTGGGCACGTTGCTGGTGGTGGCTGGTGCCTGACACAGGCCTGAATAACCCCGCGCTGCGCACCGAAACGGTGAGCATGCCAGTACCAGCACTCGTACCGGCGCCACCTCTCGCGACGCAGCTACGGCTCTCGATGCTGTTGCGCTGCCTCGCCATTCAGGGATCGTGGAATTACGAGATCCTGGTGGGAAATGGCGTTGGCTTCTGCGTCGAGCCCGCCTTGCGTCAGTTGCCGGGCGGCGTGGACGGTCCGCAGTACCGCGAAGCACTGGCGCGTCAGTCCGTGTACTTCAATGCTCATCCGTACCTCGCGTCGTTGGCCATTGGCGCGCTCGCCCGGGCCGAGCTGGAGCACGTGCCACCGGCGCGCATCGAACGCTTCCGGACGGCCCTCTGCGGGCCGTTGGGCAGCGTGGGCGACCGCCTCGTGTGGGCGGCATGGTTGCCGGCGTGCTCCCTCGTGGCGCTGCTGCTCTTCGGCTTCCGCTGGTCACCGCTTGGTGTCGTGGCGGGATTCCTCGTACTCTACAACGTCGGGCACCTGGGCCTGCGCGACTGGGGACTCAGGGCCGGGTGGTATCACGGCCTCCGCGTCGCTGCCGCACTCGGGCATCCGGTACTTCAGCACGGTCCCCGCTACATTGGACGGGTATCGGCCGTGCTTGGCGGTCTGGCGCTCCCGCTCGCGGTGCACCGGGCCATCGGTGGTCAGGATCCGTTGTCTCCCATTCCACTCGGGGTCGCGGTCGCGACTCCCGTGTTGGCTGTGCTCCTCGTGCGACTGCAGGGCCGCGCCGAGGGGTGGCGTGTCGTCCTTCTCTTGCTTGCGGCCTTCGTCCTCTACTCGGTGGTCCGTTAATGGCTGAACGATCCGTCCAAATCGTGAACAAACATGGGCTGCACGCCCGGCCGGCCGCCGAGATGGTGAAAGCGGCGTCCAAGTTCAAGAGCGACATCACCATCTCGCGCGATGACCTCGAGGTCAACGGCAAGAGCATCATGGGCGTCATGATGCTGGCGGCCGAGTACGGCGCCACGATCGTGCTCAAGGCCAGCGGCCCGGACGCCGACGATGCGCTCGAGGCGCTCTCGGCGCTCGTCGCCGCGCGCTTCGGAGAGAGCTGAGTGCTATCGGTCCTCCGCGGCATTCCTGCCTCGCCGGGAATCGTCGTGGGTCCGGTGCACCTCCTGCGATGGGAGGTGCCGGAAGTGCGTCATCGTCTGGTCGACGACAACGCCATCGAGGCCGAAATCGCGCGCTTTCACGACGCCGTTGAACGGGCGCGCGTACGCCTGCGGCATTTGCGTGCCCGCACCGAAGCGCAGGCCGGCCCCGAAGAAGCGGCCATCTTCGACGTGCAGCTCTCCATCCTCGACGACGGCGAGCTGACGAACAGTACCATCGCACTGATCAAGCAGAATCTCGGTGCGGAAAAGGCGTTCGACATCGTCCTGTTGGAATGGCGGCAGCACTTTGCGCGCTCCAGTGCGCCCATGCTGCGCGAAAAAGTCGGTGATCTCACCGACGTGCATATCCGCGTACTCTCCATTCTGCTCGACCTGCCGGACCACGACCCGGTCGACGTGCCGCGCGGCAGCAACACCATTCTCGTCACGCACGATCTCACGCCGTCGCTCACCATGCAGCTCGACCGTGAGTGCATTGCGGCGATCGCCACCGAAGCGGGCACCGCGACGGCGCACGTGGCCATTCTGGCGCGGTCGCTCGGACTGCCCGCGATCGTCGGCCTACGGCAGGCCCTCACGGCGCTCCATGGCGGCGAAATCGTCATTCTCGACGGTGCCGAAGGGACGATGGTCATCGCCCCGTCCGAGCACGAAGTCGACGAAGCGCGTCAGCGCGTTGCCGCAGAGGAAGGACGCGCCGATGTGATGCGCGAACTCGCCATGAGCGAGCCGGTGACACGCGATGGCGTGCGGGTCACCGTGCGCGCCAACGTCGACATCCCCGAAGAATCCGACTACGGCGCCAACAGCGGCGCCGAAGGCGTCGGGCTCATGCGCACCGAGTTTCTCGTCGTGGGCCGCGCCAGCATGCCCGACGAAGACGAGCAGTACCGCGCCTATACACGCGTCGTGAAGGCGTTCGAAGGGCGCACGGTCGTCATTCGCACGTACGATGTCGGCGGCGACAAGCTGCCCGTTGGGGGCTTTCCGCACGAGGCCAATCCGTTCCTCGGATGGCGTGCCATTCGCATGTGCCTCGACGAAAGCGAACTGTTCAAGGTGCAGCTCCGGGCGCTGCTGCGGGCCGCCGTGCACGGCGACCTGCGCATTATGCTCCCTCTCGTGGTCACCGTCGACGAAGTGCGCGAGACGCGGCAGCTCATCAGCGAATGCGTGACCGAGTTGGCAGCGCGGCGCGTGCCGTTCCGCGATGATGTCCCGCTGGGCGTCATGGTCGAAACGCCGGCGGCGGCCGTGGCTTGCGATACCTTCGCGCGCGACGTGGACTTCTTCAGCATCGGCTCCAACGATCTCGTCCAGTACATGCTGGCCGTCGACCGTGGCAACGCCAACCTGGCCCCCCGCTATACGCCATTCCATCCGGCGGTACTTCGGCTCATGGCACAGGTGCAGACCACGGGCGCCGCGCATGGCATCGACGTCTGCGTCTGCGGCGAAATGGCGTCCCAGCCCCTCGCGGTCTTCGCCCTCATCGGGCTCGGCCTTCGTCAGCTCAGTGTGTCCCCCCGCGCGGTGGCCGAGGTCAAGCGCATCATTCGTGGGGTGCGTGCCGAGGTGGCGGCCGACGCCGCCAAGGCGGCCATGGCCTGCAGCACCGCGCGCGAAGCCGAAGTGTTGCTCCGGCGGCGCCTGCGCGCCGAAATGCAGGATCAGCCTCTCTGAGACGGGGAGCGACCGCAGCAGTTGCAGTCTCCGCGGTCCTCCCCTAGTCTACGCAAGACCTTATCAACGCTTCACTTACCCCGAGCCCTGCACACCGTGGCCGATCGTCATCTTTTTACGTCCGAGTCCGTTACCGAAGGACATCCGGACAAGATTGCGGATCAGATCTCCGATGCCGTACTCGACGCGATTCTGACCGAAGATCCCGCAGCCCGCGTGGCCTGCGAAACGCTCGTGACGACTGGCCTCGCCGTCATCGCGGGTGAGATCACGACGTCGGCGTACGTGCATTTGCCGGAGATCGTCCGCAACACCATCGATGGCATCGGCTACAACAACGCGGAGTTCGGGTTCGACGCGAAGACGTGTGCCGTCATGAGCACCATCGATCGGCAGTCGCCGGACATCGCGCAGGGCGTCGATACGGGCGGGGCCGGTGACCAGGGCATGATGTTCGGCTACGCGACCGACGAAACGCCCGAGCTCATGCCGCTCCCGATTCAGTTGGCGCACGCGCTCACACATCAGCTGTCCGTCCTGCGCAAGGACGGCACGTACCCGTGGCTGCGCCCCGACGGCAAGGCGCAGGTGTCGGTCGTGTACGAAGGTGATCGGCCAGTGGCGGTCGACACGGTCGTCATCTCCACGCAGCACGACGAAAAGGTGTCCAACACCCGCTTGCGTCGCGCCATCCTCGACGACGTCATCCACGCGACCATCCCGGAGCAGTTCATCGGGCGTCGCATGAAGACGCACATCAACCCCACGGGGCGCTTTGTCATTGGCGGACCGCAGGGTGACGCTGGCCTGACCGGCCGCAAGATCATCGTCGATACCTACGGCGGCATGGGCCGTCACGGCGGCGGCGCGTTCAGCGGCAAGGATCCCTCCAAGGTCGATCGTTCCGCCTGCTACGCGGCCCGCTGGGTGGCCAAGAACATCGTCGCCGCCAAGCTGGCCCGTCGCTGCGAAGTGCAGGTGGCCTACGCCATCGGTGTCGCCGAGCCGGTGTCGGTGTACGTGCAGACGTTCGGCACGGGTGCCGTCCCCGACCGTGTCATCGAGGCGGCGGTGAACGAGGTGTTCGACCTCACGCCGCGTGGCATCAGCAAGGCGCTCGACCTGCGCAAGCCCATCTATCAGGCGACGGCCGCCTACGGGCACTTCGGCCGCAAGTCGGAAACGATCGGTCGCGGCAAGTCGGCGCGCACCACGTTCACGTGGGAACGCACCGACCGCGTCGCGGCGCTCAAGAAGTCCATCTGATCTCGCCGTGACCGCAAGCCGGCCGCTGGTGTGTCGCTGCACGCGCTGTGCACCGTGGCACACCGGACGGTCGGTTTGATGTCTCGGCGGGTACGATCGTCGCCCCCACCCGGAGTGTGCTGATGGTGGAAGTCACAGTGGCCCGTTTGGGTCTCGATAGTGCGACGAACTCGTACGTGGTCATCCTGCGCGAAAAGCTTGGCACGCGCATGTTGCCCATCTGGATCGGTAAGCCGGAAGCCGAGTCGATTCTCATTCAGATGAATCAGCTCAAGCGCGAACGGCCGCTCACGCATGACCTCTGCAAGGCGCTCATCAACGGCCTCGGCGGCACTCTGCGTCGCGTCTCCATCACGCGTGTCGAAAAGAGCACCTACTACGCCGAGATGCAGCTGGACGGCGCCAAAGGCATCGTGGAGCTCGATGCGCGGCCGTCCGACAGCATTGCCATTGCGCTGCGGCTCGGCTCGCCCATCTTTGCGCCCGAGGCCTTGCTCACCGTGCTCGACCTCGACAGCGACGAGGACAGCAGTACCGCGTCGTCGACCGCTGACGATGTGCATGAACTTTCCGCCGAACAACTGCAGGCCTACCTCGAGAATCTCAGGCCGGAAGACTTCGGCAAATTCACTCCCTGAGTTTTCGCACTCCCCCTCCACGTGCAGATCATTCGCTCCCTCTCCCGACTCGTGTCGCCACGAGTGCTCGGCCTCCTGCTGTTGACGGCCTGCGTCGGCGTGTCGTCGCTCGCCGGCGCGCAGGCGGGAAGCCGCTCGGTCGACGGGCGAGTCCGTCGACCCGTTCGTAGCGGCGGCGATTCCACCGGCATGGGACCCACCGGCAATGTGTGGGTCACGTTGCATCGCGTCGGGAAAGACACCGCAGGCCCCATCGACTCCGTCAAGAGCGATGCTGCAGGACGATACCGCTTCCGCTACATACCGTTCGGCAATCCCGATGCGGTGTACTTCGCCTCCACGACCTACGGCGGGATCGCCTACTTCACGGCGCCGCTGCGCTCGGCCAATGCCGCTGGAGACGAAACGGAAATCACCGTCTTCGATACCACGTCGCGTGCATTTCCGCTGTCGATCAAGGGACGCCATCTGATTGTCAGCAAGGCGGACAGCACCGACATGCGCACCGTCGTCGAGGTGTACGAACTGTCCAACGACAGCCTCACCACGTTGGTCGCTTCGGAAGGCGCCGGCGCGCAACCCACATGGAGTGCGGCCATTCCGGCGGCGGCGGTCGATGTACGGGCCAACGAAGGCGAAATCTCCCCCGATGCGTTTGCGTCGCAGAACGGGCGGGTGTCCGTCTTTGCGCCGATCGCCCCTGGGGTGAAGCAGGTCGCGTTTTCGTACAAGCTGCCCAACAGCAGCTTCCCCCTGCGGGTGCGTTCTGATGTCGGCGTCGTCGTGTTCGAAGTGCTCGTCGAGGAAGCGCAGGGGACGGTGAAGGGGCAGGGCTTCACGGCGGTCGATCCGGTGTCGCTCGAGGGGCGCAATTTCCGGCGCTTCTTGTCACAGGATCTCAAGCCCAATTCGGATCTCGTGATCGAGTTGCCCTCGACGGGCACGCCGGGCCGCAACCTCTACATTGCCGGGCTGCTCGTCGCCGTGGGCTTTCTCATGATGCTCGCGCTCACGCGCAGCATGCAGAAGGCCGCGAGCAAGCGCGGCACTGTCACGCCCACGCTGCGACCGCAGGAGCCCACGATCCCGCTCGGTGATCGTCTTGCGCAGGAGATCGCGGCGCTCGACGCGACGTACGCCCGACACGAAAATCCTTCGGACATGGTGAAGGCCGCGTATGAGGGGCGACGCGCTGAACTCAAGGCGGCGCTGGCGCAAGCGCTTGCCGAAGCCGGGTCTGGACGGTAGGTTCGAACTGTCGCACACAGGGTGCGGCGGACAACTGATTACGAGCACGGGACACGGAAACCGGTGAAAAGCCGGTGCGGCCCCGCCACTGTAACGGGAATCTCTGCGGTCCTCACGGACTGCACAGCAGCGTCGCTCTTCACACCACTGATCGTACGCGATCGGGAAGGTGAGCGACGTTCCCGGAGCCAGGAGACGACCCGCGCTCTCTCTTTGACGAAGACCCTCGAGGGGGGGCTCGTGCAAACGTGACGACGCTACCGTTCTGGTTCTGTCGTTACGCGTGCTCGGGCGTCTTCTCGTGGGAGAGGATGCCCGTTCGTGTTTCCTCACCCACGATTTGTACGCCGTGTACGTGCCGCGCTGCTGCCATGTCTTGGCAGCATGCTGCTGGCGTGTACCGGCGTCTCCGATCGCGCTCCGGCCTCACAGCCGGACGATAGCGCGCGTGCGCCGCAGACGGCGCGCGCCACGGTACCGGCCCCGGCCGATACCGATGACTTTGGTGCGCCGCTCCCCACCAACGCGCAATTCGCCAGCCGCGTCGTCTCGCTCAATCCCGCGGCCACCGAGGCGATCTATGCCATCGGGGCGCAGGCGCACCTTGTCGGTCGCTCGCGCTGGGACAAGTATCCCGTCGAAGTCGAGCAAGTCCCCGCGCTCGGCGATGGTATTCGCCCCGCTATCGAGGCGATCCTCGCGGCGAAGCCCACTCTCGTCATTCTGTACGCGACGGCAGAGAACCGCAGCGCCGCCGAGGCACTCACGCGCGCCGGTATCCGCACGATGGCACTGCGCGTCGACCGCATCGCGCAGTTCCACTCTCAGCTGCGCATCCTCGGCGTCGCGCTCGGTGCTGAAGCGCAAGCGCAAGCAGTAAGCGATTCCGTGCAGCGCACGCTCGATCGCGTGCGGGCACTAACAGCGTCCGTACGCGAACGCCCTTCGGTGGTGTGGCCCGTGTGGAACACCCCCCCAATGGTCATCGGCGGCGGCAGCTACATCGACGAACTGCTCGAGATAGCCGGAGCGCGCAATGTGTTCCATGACCAACGGCAGCCGTCGCCGACAGTCAGCATGGAAGAAGTCATCGCGCGCGCGCCCCAGTTCGTGGTCGTGAGTGAGAAGCAGGTCAGTGAGCTGGGGGCGAACGATAGCTGGAGTGCGCTTCCCTCTGTGAAAGCCAAGCGGTTTGTGCTGCACGATCCAGCGGTCACCGGGCGCCCGTCCGTCGTGCTCGGTATGGCCGCGGTGCAGCTTGCGCGCCGGTTGCATCCCACGCTGGCCGACTCCCTTCGGTGATGCCGCGCTTCACCACTCCCTCGGTAGCACTCCGCGATCACGGGCAACCGCTGTGGCCCTGGCTCGCGGGCGCGCTGCTCTTCGCCGTCGTGCTTGTCCTCGGTGTCGCGTTGGGCGCCGTGCCGCTTCCAGTGGGGGACGTGGTCAGTGCCCTTGCCGGGCAGGGCAACGCGTCGACCATGTCCATTGTTCGCGATTTGCGATTGCCGCGTGTGCTGCTCGCCGCCGTTGTCGGTGCCGGCTTGGCAATGAGCGGAGGCGCGCTGCAGGGCACGCTGCGCAACCCGTTGGCGGAGCCGTATCTGCTCGGTGTCTCCGGCGGTGCAGCGGTGGGGGCGGTGGCGGCGATGGCCGCAGGACTCGTGTCACCGACGGTCATCACCGCGGCCGCGTTCGGCGGGGCGGCGATCTCGACGCTCATCGTGACGGCGCTCGCGCGCACCGTCGGTGGCAGTGGCGACACCCGCTTGTTGCTCATGGCCGGTGTCGTGGTGGGCGCGTTTGCGAATGCGGCCATTCTCGTGGCGCTCGCCGATGCGCCTCCCGAACGATTGCGCGGGGCGCTCTGGTGGATGATGGGTAGCGCGGCCGACGCCTCGTGGGGCGCAGTGGCGCGAAGCACGGCGGCCGTGCTGTTGCTCGGCGGAGTGCTCGTGTGGCGCGCCCGCGAACTCGACGTGCTCGCCCTCGGATCGGAGCCGGCGGCGGCGCTCGGCGTCGACGTCGACCGCGCATCGCAGCGCACGTTTCTGGTCGCGAGTTGGCTCGCGGCGGCCACCGTCGCCGCGGCCGGGCTCGTGGGCTTCGTTGGTCTCGTGGTGCCGAACCTCGCGCGCGCACTCGGGGCGCGGCAGCATCGCCCCATGATGCTGTTGTCGGCGTTGTACGGAGCGGTGCTGCTCGTCGCCGCCGATCTGCTGGCGCGCACGCTGCGTGCGCCGGCCGAATTGCCGCTTGGTGCCGTGACCGCCTTGGTTGGCGTGCCGTTTTTCCTGTCGCGACTCCGCAAGGTGACGCCGTGAGGTGCGGCAGGTGAACCCGCGTCTCTTGACCCCGTCCGATGGACCGTCGCTGGGCTTCGATGCCGTCACGGTCACGTATCCGGGACGCGCGGAGCCCGCGCTGAATGGCGTGTCGCTCACGGCGTTGCCGGGAACGATTACCGCGGTCGTCGGCCCCAACGGCAGCGGCAAGAGCAGTCTGGTGCGCGCGCTCCTGCGTCGCGTGCCGCTCGCCGGCGGGCGCGTGTTGCTCGCCGGTGCCGATATCGCCGCACTCGATGCGCGGAGCCTCGCGCAGCACGTGGCCATTGTGCCGCAGCGCGAAGAGCCCGTGATGCCACTGTCCGTGCGCGAGTTCGTCATGCTTGGGCGACACCCGCGCCGCAGTGCCTTCGGCAGTCCGTCGGCCGAAGATCGTACGCACGTAGAGCAGGCGCTCGAACGCGCCGGGATTGTCGAAGCCATCGACCGCCGCACCGATTCGCTCTCCGGCGGTGAATGGCAGCGGGTGCGCATCGCACGGGCGCTGGCGCAGGACACGCGTGTGCTCGTGCTCGATGAGCCGACGACGTTCCTCGACATCGCGCACGAAATGGCGGTGTTCGAACTCGTCGATGCACTCGCGCGCGAGTCGCGCACGGTGCTGCTCATCAGCCACCAGCTCAATCTCGTGGCGCGCTTCGCCGAGCACATCGTACTGCTCGACAAGGGGCGCGTGGCCGCGTCTGGTGCCGTCGACGATGTCATGCAGGGCGAAACCCTCGAAGCCGTGTACGACTGGCCTCTGGTCGTCACACGCGATCCCGCGATTGGGGTACCTGCGTTGCTTCCGCTCCGCAGTCGAGGACGTTCGCGGTGATGACGGTGGGAGTGCTGCTGCTCGCCTTGATGCAGTCCTCCGACAGCGTGCGCGTCTGCGTGCGCGACGGCCGTTCAGGAGAGCCACTCGTAGGCGCGAGTGTGCGCGTCGCCAATGAGCCTATGCGCGTGGCGCGCAGTGCATGCCTGGCATTGCCGCGCGGGCCAGGTGCACCGATTACCATCACGCGCGTTGGATATCTGCCGCAGGTCGTGGCACTTACGTCCAACGCCAATGTGTACGTGTCGCTTACGCCCGTGTCGCAGCGACGTGGCACCGACTCACTGGGGCTCACCACGCTGGCAACGCAAAACGTTGTTGCGGCGCGCTCTGCGGCATCGGTGGGGCAGGTGCAGGTCGCTATCTCCGCCGAGGAAGCGCGGGAGCGCAACGCGTCGGGGATGGCTGGTGTCATTGCACTGCTGCCATTCACCACCCTTCGCTCCGCGCGTGGCGAGACCGGTTTGTCGTTGCGTGGTGCGCGACGTGAGCAGGTGGTCATCACCCTCGATGGACTTCCGCTCAACGATCCCGCTACGGGGCTGGCCGATGTGTCCGATGTGCCGCTCGTGGCTGTGCAGTCGGCAACCGTCCAGCCGGGCGCCGATCCCCTTGGTGCCGGCAACGGTGCGACCGGTGGTGTCCTGGCACTGACCTCGGCGTCGCATCGTCTCACGAGTGTGCGCGGCGGGGCGTTCGGACAGTGGGTCGGCGAGGCCGCCTGGGCAGGCACCACGCGTGCGGTGCGATGGAATACGGCGGCCTCGTATCGCGTGGCCGAGAATCGCTTTGCCTTCGTGAACGATGCCGGCGCGCAGCCGGTGATCGAAACGCGCATCAACAACGACGAGCGGCGCGCGGTCGTCACCGCGGGGCTCGTCGCGAGACATACCCAGTGGAACGTGATGGCCTCCACCGGCGAACGTGGCATGGTGGGCGCGGCCAACGTCCGTGCCTTCGATAGTGATCGTTCACGCAACACTCGCGTGTTGCTGCGTGGGCAAACCGCAGTCGGCACGACCATGCTCACCACCGGCGCGCGTCTGTTTCGGCTGCACTATGTCGACCCCACGCGTCCGGCCCTCGATTCCCGGGCCAGCGCGTGGGCTGGCGATGTGGAGTGGCGCGGCAGCGTCTGGCGCGGCGCCTGGCGAACTGGCGTGGGAGCGGATGGCCTCACGGGAACCGGCAACGTGGTGCAGCGCCGCTCTCGCGGATTCGCGGCGTGGAACTGGCAGCGCGAGTCGTCTGGTGCGCAGCGGTTCACAGCCGATGTCGGCGTCCGCACGGACGTCGTGGAACGGAGCGGCGTGTTGCCGACCGCGAGTGCCGGCAGCGCCCTGCGATTGCTGGGCGACGGGCGCCGTGCGTCGTTCTCGTTGCTCGCCCGCGCCGCGCAGGCGGTACGTGTCCCGACACTTTACGATCTGTACTTCTCGTCGCCGCAGCGACTCGCCGTTCGTGCGCTCGCACCCGAGCGCGTGACCCTCGATGCCAGCGCCGGTGTGCAGGGACACTGGCAACTCTCGGGCGCGCGCGCGTCGGGTGATCTGCAACTGGTGTCGCGTGACACACGAGATGCGATCGTGTGGTTTCCCGGCAACTTCGGCTGGAGCCCGGCCAACGTGGGCCGCGAACGCTTGCGGGGCAGTGAAGCGCGCGCTGAGGTCGTGTGGCCAACGCTCACGCTCAGCGCGTGGCACAGTTGGTATCGCACGACGCTTCGCACCGGTGGCCTCACCATTCCCACGCCGTACGTGCCCACGCACAGCATCGGCAGTCAGGGGGCTTGGCGCATCGGCCCGCATACACTCGGTGCCAATGTTCGCTATCAGAGCCGGCGGCCGTTTACCGCCGGTCCGCGCAATGCCCTGTTCGAACTTCCGGCGGTGACCCTGCTCGATCTCTCGGTCGCTCGTCGTCAACGCTTCACGCATCTCGAGGTGCTGCTCACGGCTGGCCTCGACAATGCCACCAATACCCGGTGGCAATCGGTGCGTGGCTTCCCCATGCCCGGGCGCGGCTGGTCCGCCTCGCTCACGTTGCAGCCGCGGTCGTAACCCGCGGCGGCACTTCGTGTCCATGGTTACGAATGGGCGCGGGGCATACGCAGGACTCTGGTTCAACCCGCATCAAGGATTTGTCTGATCATGCCGCATCATTGCATCCGGACCTCGTGGCGCTCCATCACCACCGCTGGCCTCCTGCTCTCGTCCGCCGTGTTTGGCGCCTGTGGTGACGCGAGTCCCACGGACACCACGCCGCAGCCGCCGCGCGGTATTCTCGTCCTCGACGGCTTCATTCAGCCGGGACTGACCTTTGTCGGCGATACCGGCACGGCCACCACGAAACTCGCGCTCGCGCCATCGAGCGAGTTCGATGCAGGTGGATTCACGCTCGAACGTGATACCGTGCTGGCCGTCTCCAGCCGCGGGGCAGGCGACTTGTTGTACATCGCCGACATTCGCACGTCGACATTCCGGCGCGTGCAGCTGCCGACGCGCAGCAACCCGTCGCGCGCCAGGTTGTTTCGCGGCAGTAATGGGCAAGCGCTCATTGCGGCGGCACTTCGCGATTCCAACGCCATCGCACTCGTGGCGGTGGCGGGAACGGCAGCACCGACCATCGCGCGCCTCGCGAATGCCGGTGTCTGCCCGACCGACATGTTCCAGTACGACAACGCCACGTGGGTCGTCGATGCCAATAGCGACTGCAAAGGCGCGTACACTGTATTGGGCGATGTGCGCCTCATTCGTATTCCCAACAGCGGCACTACGCGCGACACGGTGGTGCTCACGGGAGCGCGTGGGTCCGGAGCGTCGGCGATTGTCGTGGGTGACGTGGCGTACGTGAGTGCCGGCGGGGCCGCCAGCTTCGCGAGCTTCCCCTACACACTGCTTGCGACAGGATCCGTCACCAAAGTCGATCTGCGCAATCGCCGTGTGCAGGTCACGCGACAGATGCCCGCTGGCAGCTACGGCGCGAGCACCAAGCTCGGCCTCGATGGGTTTCTGTATGTGTCACTCTTCGAGAATCTCAGCGCGTTCGCCGGTCGTATCGTCAAGCTTCGTCAGGACGACATCTCGGCGGTAACCAACGGCACGACGTCGTTCCTCGACCTCAAGAACGCGGCGGGTGCGTCGGTGAACTGCGGCAGTGCACAGGCCGACGCCCTCGGCCGGCTGCACTGCATTCAGAATGGCACCGGCTCCGTCACGTCGCTGCTGGTTTTTTCTCCCACGTTCGTCGAAGTCCGTCGGGTGCTGGCGGGGCAGGGCGGCGTGGATCTCGCGATCCGGTAAGCGCGCTGGTGCAGGCTCAGGTGCGTGAGCACCCGCGCGCTGAGGTATCTGCAGCCCGCGGTTGCTCCGGCACCGCGGGCTGTACATCGTTCCGTATGTCCTTGCTCCAGACGGACGCGGTCGTCCTGCACGTCGCCGACTATCTCGAGTCCAGCCGCATCCTGCGTCTGGCCACGCGCGACGCGGGCGTGCAGTCGGTGGTCGCGCGCGGGGCACGCTCTTCCAAGAAGCGCTTTGGCAGTGCGGTGGATCTCTTCGCCGAAGGGCAGGCGCAAATTCAGCTGAAGCAGGGGCGGGACCTCCACGCCTTGAATGGCTTCGATGTCACGGTGGCCCGCCCGTCGCTCGCCGTCGAGATGGGACGCTTCACCGCCGCGAGCGCCATTGCGGAGTGTGTGTTGCGGTTGGTGCACGAAGAGGCGGCCCCGACCGTCTACGAGACCCTGGTCGACGGCCTGAACCGGTTGGCCGCCGCGGCACCGGCCGACACCGCCAGCGTGGCGCTGAGCGTGCTCTGGCAGGTGGTGGGGGAGGTCGGCTACCGTCCCACGATTGACGATTGCATCGAGTGCCACTCCCCGCTCGAGGCGGAGGACGACGCCCGATTTCACGCCGCGGTGGGTGGGACACTCTGTCCGCAGTGCGCGCGGCGAGCCCCCGGGGGGCGGCTGCTCCCAGCTTCGGCCCGTGCGACCCTGCGGCGCTGGTTTCTGGGAGAGACCTTCCCGCTCGATGAGCTCGCGGTGCGCGCCCACCAGCGTCTACTGCGGGAGTTCCTGGCGCAGCACCTGTCCGACAATCGGCCACTCAAGGCCTTCCAGATTTGGGAGACCGGGCAATGGTAGCTGCCTCCTGCAGAAACTACGTGTAGCGTCGTGAGCTAAGTCACTATTGTGGGGCAACTTAAGTGAAAATTTGCGGTCAAAATGACGGAAAAATCACCCAAAAGGCGGCAGGAATGTTGCTTGACGGTTGGGGATACGCGTCTGTACTTTCACAGAGGATCCAACACCGTGGATCCGCACTTCTCACCCTGTTACGGAGACGTCGACTCAGAACCTGATTCGTCAGTCGGAGAAGCACCATGAAACGTTTGTGGGGAGCACTGGGTCTGGTGCTCGCTCTCAGCGTGTTCATGCCACGAGTCGCAGAGTCCCAGTCGTCGCAAGACGGCAAGGAACGACGCAATGGAGCGACGCTCGGACAGAACTATCCGAATCCGTTCAATCCTGAGACTCGCATTCCGTTTAGTGTGGGTGATTCACCCACATGTTCGCAGCCTGGTAAGCAGTACCGCGTCAGCCTGAAGATTTACAACGTCCTCTCGGACGTGGTGGCAACACCGGTATTGCAGGGCGGAACGAGCGGAGTGGCCGGTGGTCAACCGCTGGAAAAAATAGCTATTCCGTGTGGTGACTACGTCGCCTATTGGGATGGCAAGGTCCAAGCAACCGGGCGGGAGGCCGCCTCAGGCGTGTATCTGTATCGCCTCGAGGTGGATGGCGTGCCGCTGGTGAA
The DNA here is from genome assembly GCA_027484025.1 of bacterium. Taxonomy (GTDB): domain Bacteria; phylum Gemmatimonadota; class Gemmatimonadetes; order Gemmatimonadales; family Gemmatimonadaceae; genus Gemmatimonas. The sequence continues at coordinate 19,251 of JAIXTI010000189.1, read as the reverse complement.
GAAGATGATCGTGGTGAAGTAAGCAGTTGCAGGTCGAGCACCACGAGACCCAACGAAACACACAGTAAAAGTGGCGCCCTGGGTGGACGGACCCGAGGCGCCATTTTGCTGTCCATTACTCAACTCCCCGGTCGCCGCCGCGCGCGTATGGCGCCCCTCCAACGGCCCAGGGCATTCGACGGTAGATTCGCACTTGCCCCTGCGATCCCGCCAAATCGCGCGTCGTCAGTCCCTGACACTGCTGCATTGTCGTATCCGTAGGGGATGACTACCGCCGTCTGCCCGCTGCTCCTGCAGTTCCGGCAGAAATCGAGCGGCACTCCCGTTGCCCTGAATGTCGGCATGATCAATCCAGACCGTCTCACCGTGAAGAGCGCGGAAGCGCTCAACGACGCCGTGGCCATTGCCCGCAAGAACGGCAATCCCATGGTCTACGATCTCCATCTGCTCCTCGCATTGCTCGCGCAGGACGAAGGCATCGTCGTCCCGGTGCTGCAGCGTGTAGGCGCCAATGTCACCTCCATCCGCACCGCCGCCGAACTGGAGGCCGCCCGCTACGCCAAGCAGAGCGATGCGCAGCCGACCTTCAGCCGCGAACTCACGCAGGTCGTCGATGCCGCCGAACGGGAAGCCAAAGCGCTCGGCGACGAATACATCTCTACTGAACACCTGCTCCTGGCCCTCTCCGACGCGAAGGGGCTCGACAGTACTCGGGTGCTTACCAGCGCCGGCGCGAACCGCGAGGCACTGCTCGATGCCCTCAAGCTCGTCCGCGGTGCGCACAAGGTCACCGACCAGTCGCCAGAAGGGCAGTATCAGGCGCTGCAGAAGTTCACGCGCGACCTCACGGAATCCGCGCGCAAAGGCAAGCTCGATCCCGTCATCGGACGCGACGAGGAAATCCGTCGCGTCATTCAGGTGCTCTCGCGCCGCACCAAGAACAATCCGGTGCTCATCGGGGAACCCGGTGTGGGCAAGACGGCCATCGCCGAGGGACTCGCGCAGCGCATCGTGAGCGGGGATGTCCCCGAAGGCCTCAAGAACAAGAAGCTCGTCTCGCTGGATCTCGGCGCGCTCATCGCCGGTGCCAAGTTCCGTGGCGAATTCGAGGAGCGCCTCAAGTCGGTGCTCAAGGAAATCACGAGCGCCGAAGGACTCTACATCATGTTCATCGACGAGTTGCATACGCTCGTCGGCGCCGGCAAGGCCGAAGGCAGCATGGACGCCGGCAACATGCTCAAGCCCATGCTCGCCCGCGGCGAGCTACGCGTCGTGGGGGCGACCACACTCGACGAGTACCGTCTGCACGTCGAAAAAGACGCGGCCCTCGAGCGCCGCTTCCAGCCCGTCTACGTGGGAGAGCCGAGTGTCGAGAGCACCATCGCGATTCTTCGCGGCCTCAAGGAGCGCTACGAAGCGCACCACGGCGTGCGCATAACCGATGGGGCCGTGGTCGCCGCCGCGACACTCTCCAATCGCTACATCGGCGATCGCTTCCTTCCCGACAAAGCCATCGACCTGATCGACGAGGCATCGAGCCGCTTGCGCATCGAAATCGATTCGGTACCGCAGGAAATCGACGAAGTCGAGCGTCGCATCGTGCAGCTCGAAATCGAAAAAGCGGCGCTGCAGAAGGAAACCGATCCGGCATCACTCGAACGTCGTCAGGCACTCGAGCGTGAACTGGCCGACCGCAAGGAGACCGCTGCCGGCATGCGCGCGCAGTGGCAGCAGGAAAAGGAAACGCTCGGCGCCGTAGGGCGCATCAAGCAGGAAATCGAGCAGACCAAATTCGAGGCTGAACAGGCGACGCGGTCCGGTGATCTCAACAAGGCCGCCGAAATCACCTACGGGCGTATCCCGAAGCTTGAACGCGACATGAAGGACGCGGAGTCCAAGCTGGCGAGTCACGACGGTCGTCCGCAGTTCCTCAAGGAAGAGGTGGCTGCCGACGACATCGCTGAAGTGGTTGCCCGTTGGACTGGGATCCCGGTTACGCGTATGCTCGAATCGGAACGGGAGCGACTCACGAAGCTCGAGCTCGTGCTCGGCACGCGCGTTATCGGCCAGACGGAAGCCGTGAAAGCGGTCTCCAATGCCGTGCGGCGTTCGCGCGCCGGATTGCAGGACCCCAACCGTCCCATCGGCTCGTTCATCTTTCTGGGACCCACGGGCGTCGGCAAGACGGAAACGGCCAAAGCACTCGCCGAATTTCTCTTCGATGACGAGCACGCCATGGTGCGCATCGACATGTCGGAGTACATGGAGAAGCACGCCGTCGCGCGGCTCATCGGTGCGCCGCCGGGCTATGTCGGATACGAAGAGGGCGGACAGCTCACCGAGGCGGTGCGTCGCCGGCCGTACTCTGTCATTCTGTTCGACGAAATCGAAAAGGCCCATCCGGATGTCTTCAACATCCTGCTGCAACTCCTCGACGATGGCCGGTTGACGGACTCGCAGGGGCGGACGGTCGACTTCCGCAACGCGGTCATCATCATGACGTCCAACGTGGGGAGCCAGTACATCCTCGAGCGTGGTCAGAGTGGCGACAGCTGGAAGTCGGTGGAGCAGGAGGTGCTCTCGGCGCTGCGCGGCGTCTTCAAGCCGGAGTTCCTCAATCGCATCGATGATGTCGTGGTGTTCCATCCGCTCGGCCGCGATCAGATCGATCACATCGTCGATCTCCAGCTCGGACATCTGCGGAAGCTGCTCTCCGATCGCAAGCTCACGTTGCGCCTCACCGATGCGGCCCGGCTGCGTCTCGCCGATGAAGGCTACGACCCCGTGTTCGGGGCGCGTCCGCTCAAGCGCGCGGTGCAGCGGCTACTGCAGAATCCGCTCGCGCTCGCCGTGCTCGAAGGGCGCTTCAAGGACGGTGACGTCATCGTCGCCGACGTGCAGCCCAACGAAGAGGCGCTGGGCTTCCGGCACGGCGACGCGGCCGATGCGGCAGCGCAAGCGACGTACGATGCGGCAAACACCAGTGCGGCACGGATCGACGCCGCGTTGGCGGGGGCGTGAGAAAGTCTGCGGTCACTGCCGCATTTGTACTGGTAAGCGTTACGGCGTGCGGAGGCGATGCGGGGAGCGGGGGGGCAACCCCCGTGGCCCCACCGCCGCCAACGGTCACGCCCGCCGGTCCGGTAGGGCCCCTCGTCACGGGGCAACGCTACACCGATGCGAGTGGCTACGTTGAACTCGTGCCCGGTGATGCGCCCGTGGTCATTGTCGCGCCGCACGGCGGTACGGAGGCACCGTCGAGTCTCCCCGACCGCAGCTGCAGCGCCTGCGTCACGGTGAACGATCTCAACACGCAGGAACTGGCGCGCGCCATCGTCGACACCTTCCGGGTGCGTACCGGTCTGCGCCCCGCGCTGCTCACGAATCAATTGCACCGCCGGAAGTTCGACGGGAATCGCGACCTCGCCGAAGCCACAGGCGGTACGGCAGCGCTCACGAACACCTGGACCTGGTGGCATGCCGCCATCGACTCGGCCAAAGCCGGTGTCGTCCGTCGTGCGACGCGCGGCATACTCATCGATCTGCACGGACATGGGCATTCGGTGCCGCGCCTCGAGCTGGGCTACTTGCTCAGCGCTTCGGAACTGCGAAGTAGCGACACCATCCTGAACGTCACGGCCGCGATGGGGCGTACGAGTATTGCCCGGCTGGCTGCCGACTCGAGGAACGCCAGCAATCGCGGGCTCGCGTTGCTGCGCGGGCCGCAGAGCTTCGGTGCGCTCATTGCCGCGCGCGGCTATCCCGCCGTGCCTTCACCGTCCGATCCGGCCCCACTCGTCGGGCAGGAGTACTTCGACGGCGGCTACAACACCCAGCGCCATGGGTCGGCCGGAGGCGGCGCGATCGACGCGATCCAGATCGAATGCAATCTCGCTGGCGTCCGTGATACCGCGGCTGCTCGTGGCGCGTTCGCGTCGGCGCTGGTGACGGTGTTGCTGCAGTACCTCGATGTGCATTATGGGTGGCGTCCGCCGGCGGCCTGAGGCAGTTCAGGCGCCGCGCGATATCTTTGTGGCATGACCACCGCTCCGGTTTCTCCGCTCATTGTGCGGGCCATGCACGAAGCGCTGCAGCAGGCGCGCGAGGCGGCCCTCGCCAGCGAAGTACCCGTCGGCGCTGTCGTGATGCACACGGCCAGCGGCAACATCATTGCACGCGCACAGAACCGTATGCTGCGCGATCACGATGGCACCGCGCACGCCGAGCTGCTCGCCATTCGTGAGGCGTCACGGGTACGCGGCGATCGGTCGTTGCTCGACTGCACCCTGGTCGTAACGCTCGAGCCCTGCGCCATGTGTGCAGGCGCCATCGTCCTCGCGCGCGTCGGGTCGCTCGTCTTTGGCGCCTGGGATGACAAGGCCGGCATGTGCGGAAGCATTGGCGATGTCGTGCGGCATCCGCGGCTCAATCATTCGCCGGCCGTTCGCGGTGGCGTGTGCGAAGCCGAGTGCGCCTCGTTGCTCAAAGAGTTCTTTGCCGTTCGACGCTGAGTCGTCTTCCCCCCTCCACGAAAGACTCCGTGTACAGCCATCGATTCATCGCCCGGGTAGGCGCTACGCTCTCGGTACTGCTGCTGGCGGCATCAGCCGCTGGCGCTCAGTCAACGCGCGTCCCCGCCGCGCCGCGCTTTCAGGCGCTCTCCATGCTCGGCGACACGCTTCGCGCCTTGCCGCTGTCGCCGGCGGTCCTCGCGAAGTACGAAGCGCAGCTGGCCACCGCCCGGCGCGCATATGTGCGCACACCAACCAACGTCGACTCGATCATCTGGTACGCGAGGCGCCTTGGATACCTGGGCCGACTGCGCGAATCGATTGAGATCTATACGCGCGGTATCGCGCTGTATCCCGACAACCCATGGCTGTATCGCCACCGGGGCCATCGTTACATCTCCGTTCGCGACTTCGATGCGGCCATACGCGACCTTCGGCGCGCTGACGATCTCACTCGCGACAAGCCCGACGAAGTCGAGCCGGATGGTCAACCCAACGCGGCCAACACGCCAATTGGGACGCTCAAGTCGAACATTCTCTATCACCTCGCGCTCGCGCACTATCTGCAGGGAAGCTGGGGCGAAGCGGCACAGGTGGCGCAGCGTGAAGTCGACGCCGCAACCAACGACGATCGTCGCGTCTCCATGGCGCATTGGCTGTACATGGCGTTGCGTCGGGCCGGTCGCAACGCCGAAGCGGCAAAGGTGCTGCAGCCCATTCGGCGTAACATGCGCATCGTGGAGAACGGTGCGTACCACAAGCTCATGCTGCTCTACAAGGGACTGCTGCCCCCCGATTCCGTCTTGATCGCCAGTGCGACCGGTGAGCTGTCCGTGCAGGACGCTTCCGCCGCGTACGGCGTCGCCAACTGGTACTGGTACAACGGCAAGCGCCCGGAAGCCGAGGCACTCTTCCGGCGGATCGTCGACGGCGGCCAATGGGGCGCGTTCGGTACCATTGCCGCCGAAGTCGAGCTCTCCCGGTCACCGAACGGGGTGCCACCCAGGAAGTGACGCCATGCTCGGTGCCGCGCCCAGGACGATCAGTAGCCGCGGGCGCGGTCGACGGTCCACTTGGGTAATACGCCCTGCTCGAGTGAGGTCACGCACTCCAGAAAACCGTCAGCCGCACCCGCGACGGTCGTAAGCCCTGAGATATGCGGCGATACCAGAATGCGAGGGTCGTTCCACAGCGGTGAGGCCGCCGGGAGTGGCTCGGCGGCAAACACGTCGAGTGCTGCGCCACGCAGCCATCCCTGCTCGAGCGCATCCGGAATGGCCGCTTCGTCCACCACGGCACCGCGGCCGGCGTTCAGCAGTACGGCGCCGCGGCAACGCGACAGAACGTCCCGCGACACGAGCCCGCGTGTTGACGGTGTATCGGGAATCGAAAGCACGATCCAATCCGCGTCGGCGACCAGATCAGGTAGGCGATCAACCGTGTGCACGGCAGTGAATGCCGCATGCGACGCCTGTCCGCTCCGGGATACGCCGGTTACCGTCACGCCGAGCGCGCTCAGCTTCTGGGCAATAGCCGAGCCGATGTCTCCCGTGCCCACCAGCAGCGCCTTGGTACCGGCTACCATGCTGATATCGCGAGGCGCCCAGCGATGCTCGCGTTGCGCATCGAGCAGCGACACCAGCTGCTGCTGAATCGCGAAAATGCGGGCCACGGCCCACTCGGCAATCATGGGGCCGAACGACTCGGGCGAGCGCGTCAGCAACAGCGACTCATCGAGACCGGGGCCAAGCCAGCCATCTACGCCGGCACCCGTGCTGTGCACCCAGCGCACCGAGCCCATATGGCGTGCGGACGGCGGGCGACGGAACCCGATGTAGGTGTCCGCCCATTGCAGGTCGTCGACCGTGATCTGCATGAACGGCGCACCGCGCACTTCCATGTTCGGACGTGCAGCACGCAACCGCTCGGCGATTTCAGCGTGCGCATTGGCCCCGATGACCACGCGTTGTGGGGAGAACGGAAGCGGAAGGCTGATGGACATGATCAGGAAGAGTGTGACGGACGACGACCGAGAGTGTCACCTACGGCATTGCAGGCGAGCACCGTCAAAAAAATGAATACACCTGGGAATACGGCAAGCCACGGCTCGCTGCTCATGGTGGTCTGCGCTTGATACAACATGTTGCCCCAACTTGCCGTCGGCGGCTGCACGCCCACGCCGAAGAAGCTCATGGTGCTCTCCAGCAGAATCGCGCGACCGACGGAGAGCGTGGTGGCCACCGAGGCGGTCGGCACAACGGCGGGGAGCACATGGCGCCATAGTACGCGCAGCGATGTCACGCCGGTCGCACGCGCAGCATCCACGAAATCCTGCGCCACCAACGACTGCACCTCGGCACGCACGACCCGTGCGGTTTCCATCCAACCGGTGCACGCCACCAACGCAATCAGCGTGGGGATGCCAGGCTGCACCACCGCCGCGGCAAGCATGAGCAACGGCAGGCGCGGTACCGACAACATGGCGTCGGTGAGACGCATGAGCAGGTCGCCTCCCCAGCGTCCGGTATAGCCGGCCGTACCACCAATCACCACACCAATACCCGCACTCGCTATCGCAGACAGCAGGCCGATGGCGAGCGACACACGCGCACCGAGCAGCACGCGCGTGAGTACATCGCGTCCAAGTTCATCGGTGCCAAACCAGTGCGCTCCAGTCGGGGATGCGCGCCGATTGGCGAGATCCACCGCGTCGGCTGCGTAGGGAGCGATCAGTGGCGCGAGCAGGGCGCCGGCGACCAGCGCGAGCAGGAAGTACGCCGCGAGTGATGGGCGGGCACCCCCCGACCGGGACCCGCTCACGATCGATGTGTTCACGCCACGCCCTCACGGCTGCGCGGATCAAGGCGCTGCACGACGACGTCTGCCAAGAGATTGAGCAGGATGACCGCGACGGCGCCGCACATGAGGAAGGCCATGAGCACCGGGTAGTCCCGCTTCACCAGCGATTCGGTGAACAGACTCCCCACACCGGGCCACGCGAACACGCTCTCCGTCACGACCGCACCGGAGACGAGCATGGCCGCGTCGAGGAGCACGACTGTCACGAACGGCGCGAGCGCGTTGGGAAGCGCGTGGCGGAGCACAAGCCGCGACTCCGGCAGGCCACGTAGCCGCGCCGCGCCGATGAACGGCAACGCCAGGGTCTCGCGCATGGTGCGTCGCAGATATCGCGACCACGCAGCGCCTTGCACACCGGCGAGCAGGAGCGCCGGCAGCACGAGATGCAGCAGGCGGTCCGAGAGGCCGGTGGCGCCGAACGACTGTCGTCCCGACGAAGGAAGCCAACCCAGTTGGTTCGCAAAGACCAATTGCAGCAGTAGGCCGAACCAGAAGACGGGCAGGGAGATGCCGGCAACGGCGAGCACACTGGTGAACTGGTCGGCGCGGCGACGCAATGCCGCGGCAATGCCTATGGGCAGTGCGAGCAGCAGCGCCAGCACCGTGGATGCGCCAACCAGCTCCAGCGTGGCCGGAACACGCTCCAGCATGCGATCGAAGACCGGCCTGCCATCGGCATAGCTGTAGCCCCAGTCGCCGCGTACGAACGCCGAGAGCCAGCGCACATACTGCACGCCGGCGGGCGCATCCAACCCCATCGCCCGACGGAGCCGCTCGATATCGACCGGGCGCACATTGGGGTTCTCGAGATACGCCGCCAGCGGACCACCGGGTACCGCCTGCAGCAGCGCGAACACGACAGCCGAGATCAGCAGCAACAGCGGCACACCCTGCAGGACGCGCCGCGCGATCAGCCGCAGCATCACTTCGGGATGATCTCCCACTCGTGCACGTTCCAGAACGGCCCGGCGTTGGTGGGATTTCCCGTAAAGCCTTTCAAAGTGGCCGGGACCGCATCGATCTTGGCCGTATTGTACAGCACGATCTCCGGAACGAGTGCGGCGATCTGCCGCTGCGCCTGCTTGAGGAGGGTGTTTCGCGCGGTCACGTCGGCGGTGCGGTCGCTCTCATACAGCACCGAGGTCAGCGCTGGATCGTCCAGGTAATTGATGTTGCGCCCCGCCGGCGGCATGCGGTCACGCGCAAAGAACAGCGTCAGTTCGGGATCGGCGCCCATCTGCCACCAGTGAAGCATGGCGTCGAAGTCGCCCTTGAACCACACGCTGCTGATCGACGTGCCATCCAGCAGCCGGATCTGCATATCGACGCCAATCGCCTTGAGCGACTGCTGCAGCGTCTGCGACACGTTCTCACGGATTGCGAAGCCTGACTGCGTAATGAGCGTGAACGCCAACGGTGCGCCGTTCTTGCTGCGCATGCCGTTCGCACCTCGCGTCCATCCGGCCGAGTCGAGCAGCGCGTTGGCTCTCGTGGTGTCGTACGCGTAGGTCGTGACGTTGGGTTCGTACGCGGGGGAGAGTGGCTGAATGGGGCCGTTCACGACCTCCACTTGCCCATCCAGAATGGTCTTGACCAGCAGGTTCCGGTCGACGGCGTGTGCAAGCGCCCGCCGCACACGCACATCGGCAAAGGCCGGAAAGTGCCGCTGGTTGAGCGTCACGTGCTCGTAGCCGTTGCCCACCACCTTGTTCAGGCGGAGGGTGGGCACGGGCGACAGCTCGCGGACCTTGTCCCACGGGACCAATGCCACCATATGCACTTCCCCAGACTTCAGGAGGTTGATGCGTGTGGTGGTGTTGGTGAGAAAGCGGAAGAGGAGCTGCCGGATCTTGGGCGCCCGCTGCGTGCGCCAGTACAATGGAACGGCTTCGAGCAGAATGTACTCGCCCGTCTTCCACTCCTTCACACGGTAGGGACCCGTGCCCAACGGTGCCCGATTGTAGTCGTTGGCACTGTTGAGGTCACGCCCTTCGAGCACATGGCGGGGCAGTGTCCCGCGCACGAACTGCAGCTGGTACGGCGCGTACACTTCCTTGTAGTGCACCACCGCCGTCAGCGAATCGGGCGTCTCGACACTGGAAATGCGGTCGAAGCCATCCACACTCTCCGGCTTCCAATCGCCCTTGTTGATGGCGTCGACGGTGAACTTGACATCGGCCGACGTGTGCGGCTGGCCATCGTGCCACGTCACACCCGGCCGCAACTTCCACGTCACGTCCATGCCGCCGCCCGGGCGCAGCACTACGCCGCCGTTTTCGATGGTGGGGATCTCACTGGCCAGCACCGGCACGATGTGCATCTGCGCGTCGTTGGTCACCAACCCTTCCACCACGCACGACTCGATATCCTCGAGAATGTGTGTGGCGTAGCGGTTCATCGTGTCGGGCTCACGGTCATAGCCCACCACGAGCAGGTCATTCGATGCCCCACCAGCGGTCGGCGTATCGCCCCCACCACAGGCAACCGCCGCAAACAGCATGAGCCCCGCAACGGCAGCGCGGCGCATCACGATTCCGCCAGCATCAGCTTCGCGGCGAGCAACACGGGTATCGATCCGCGACTCAGGAGGGCGTCGTGAAACGTCCGGTACGAGAACGCCGCGCCTTCGCGCGCCTGAACCGCCTCGCGCAGCGCCAGAATACCCGTGGTGCCCAGCCAGTACATCACGGCCGTCCCGGGAAACATGGAGTTCTTCACTACTTCCCCGGTCGCCGCAGCATGTGGCATCCCCACCTCCGCTTCATAAAACTCCACGGCGTCATCGAAGGTCATCACGCCCGTATGCAGCGAGATATCCACGATGGCGCGCGCCAGTTGGCGCACGCGACTCTGCTGTTCCGACGCCTGTTCGAGTGGCGTGAGCAAGCCCAACTCGTCCGCGAGTTCGGTCGCGTAACAGGCCCACCCTTCGGCCATCGAGCCGCCTTGAAAGAGGCCGATGCGACTCGCGCAGTCCACCGCCGCCACCGTGCCGATCTTCGACGTCGACCGATGGCACGCATGCCAGTTCTGCACATGGTGTCCCAAGGCGCCGTGATGCACCACATGGTTGAGCGTGATGGCGCTGTGATTCCACTGCCGCAGCCGTCGTTCGCGTTCGGCAGCCGGTACCGTGTCGTCTACCGGCGTGACGAGGTACAGCGTCTCGTCGCGTGGTTCGTACGGCGCAGGCGACCGATAGAACAGGAAGTACAGCTGCGGAGCCGACTCGGCAGCCCACGCAGGGATCGGGACATACCGCAGCGGCCACTCACCCCACTCCACCAGGTCATGATCGCTGGAGAACTCACGACAGGCTTCCCACCGGGACTGATACGCCGCGAGGTACTCCGCTTCGTCCGGATGATCATCGGCGAGTGCCTCGGCGAACCCCTCGATGCTTCCGGCGATCTCGATGGCCATCGATTCGAAGCGCTGCTGTGCTTCAACGAGTTCCTCCTGCGCGCGACGCAACAACGACACGGCGTCGTCATCACAGAAGTGGCCGCGCTTGAGCAGGATGTCATAGGCGTCAGCGCCGATCGATACCGACGCGCTGTCGTTCTCCGGTTGCGCCCGCAACCAGGCTGCCGCGGTGTCCAGCGCGGTGGCGGCGGTTTCTCCGGCGTCGAGCACCCACGTGCGGGAGTCCGCGTCGGCACCGTGCGTGTCGAGCCACATCCCCAACTTGGTGCGAAACAGGTCCGCCCCAACGGTGCATTCGCGCAGCGCCCGCGCGACCCACAGCGGAGGCATCGGCTCCGTCAGCGCCTCCGGCATATCGCTCAGGAAGCGCGGCATATCGTGCAGTCGCATCGCGATCGAGGCGAACGCGTCTTCGACGGGCGTGGGTGGGCGGAGCATGAGTGCGATCACGCCGAACAAGGCCTCGCCGGTCCAGAGGGCAGGGTTCTTGTCATGGAAGAACTTGCTTTCGAACTCCAGCTGACGGATGTCGAGACTCGCACGCGCCAGTTCCGCATCCAGGTGCATGTGATCCTGCGCCAGCAATGACCAATCCTCACTCGCCGGGAACGTGTCATCGAGCGCAATGGTGATCGCTTCGAATTCATCCTGCTCGTCGTCGCGTGCCTCCCGTGACCAGCCGGGGAGCTCGTGGTCATGCAGGCGCATGCCGGTGAAGGTGGCGTTCACCGGATGACGGAAGAAATACTGTTCGAGGAACTGGTCGATCGGGGATCTCACATCGTGCCGTCAGCGTCTAGAGGGATGGTCACCCAGCGACGCTGGCGGAACGACTTTTCCACCGCGTTGATGAGTTCTTGGACGTGCGCCGCATCTTCGAAATTGCCTTCATTGCCCGCGACGTCACCGCGGATCTCGGAGATGAATGAATGGGTGAGGTTGGCGTAGAACAGCGAACGCCACGATTCCCGCGCACTGCCACCGGTGGGAAAAAACTGCGGCGGAATCTCGAGCTCCTTGAATTCCACCGAATCGGCGCTCGCCGCCTTCAACGTCTCCGCAATGCCGTTCTCCTCGACCATGCGACAGATGAGGGCGCCTTTGCGGCCATACACCCGCGCTTCGATGCCGGGGTAATTGCCCACGGTCACGAAACTCGTTTGAATCGACCCGATGGCGCCGTTGGCAAACTCACCGATGAAGATGTCGCCGTCATCGATGTTCATGCGCATCATCGTACCCGTCGCGCGCACCATGCGCTCCGGGATGAAATTCTTCATGGTTCCCACCACCTGCGCGAACCGGCTCCCCATGCACAGATGGCCGATATCCATGATCGGCGCCCCATACCCTTCGAGCGACGAGACGTGGATGATGCTCTGGTCCGCCGTATGGTCCACCTGCCGCAGCGGATTCTGCGGATCGAGCCACTGCGAGTTCTGCTCGTAGCCATTGAAGATGAACGGCTCTCCAATGAACCCCTCATCGATCAGCGACTTCATATACCGCATCGCGGGTGAATACCGGAACGTGAACCCCGCCTTGGTCTTCAACCCTTTGCTCGCGGCCAGCACCGCGGCCCGGCGCGTGTCCTGATAGTCGTACGCCACTGGCTTCTCGCACAACACATGCCTTCCCGCCTCCAGCGCCGCCCAGCTCAAGGCAAAGTGGGTCGCACTCGGCGTGCACACATCCACCGCGTCCAGATCATGACGCGCGATGAGCTCCTCGTGCGAGGTGTACACGTGCGGAATGTTGAACTCCTTCGCGAACGCTTCGGCGCGTTCGCGGATGGGGTCGGCAATGGCAACGACCTTGCACCGAGGGTCGCGCGTGTATCCTGGCAAGTGCGCGAACTGGGCCCACGCGCCAGCGCCCAGCAATCCAACCTGTACGACAGAATCTCTGACCGTCACCGATGCCCCTACTGAATCACGCGTGAAGTGTCACCGGGCAGCAGCAGCTGCCGATGCGCCCAGATGGGGGCGATGCCGTTGTTCATGACCCGCTCGTGGAACTGCTTGAGACTGAATGCCGCGCCTTCTTTGGCCTGCAGGTCGCGGCGTAGCGTCAACATCCCGCGCTTGCCAAGAAAATATCCGCCATAGGTGGGGTCGTAGGTGCCGCGCTCCGCCTCGCGCTTCGCGGCCGGCGTCGCCACGTAGGCCTCGCGCTCGAAGCAACGCTGGGCATCCGCCAGGGACCACTCGCCCGTGTGCAGCCGAATTCCCGACAGTAAGCGGCAAACACGCGTCAGTGCGTCACTCAACTGCGCCATCACGTAACGCGGATCGCCATTCTTGTAGCCCTGCTCGACGAGCAGCTGTTCACTGTAATGGGCCCAGCCGTCCTGACCGCTCGATGGTTGCGGAAAGGGATTGAGGCCAATCCAAATGCGCCGCACCTTCCCCGGTGTTTTCCGCATGTGGATCGAGTGCAGCCAGTGCCCCGGCATCGCCTCATGGGCAGACGTAATGGCAATCGACGCGTAGTTGTACCGCTCGAGCCATGCTTCCTGGGCCGCGACCGGTTGTGTTGAGTCTGCATCGGTGAGGTAGAAGAAGCTCCTTACCGGCGGATCTTCGAGCGGCGGTGAGGCGTGCATCGAGGCAAAGCCAAGAGCAAACGGTTGCGCCGGCGCCACGACCACGCGTTCGCCGTCGGGAACGACCGCGAGATCCTTCTCACGCACGAATTGCGTGAGCGAATCCACAATAGCCTGCGTGGTGGCGACCACCTCACCGCGGCGCGGATGCAGGCGGCGCACGGCGAGCCAGGTCTCGAGCGGGTCCTTGCCGGGCGCGAGCCGATCACCGGCTTCGCGAAACTGCTGCTGGTAGCTCTTGAGTTCGCGGTCGCCGAGGGCGAGGAGGTCGGTGAGTGGGACATCGATGAGCTCCTCGGCGCGGTAACGCGCCGCGACGGCATCACCGCCGACCTTCCAGTCGCCGTTGGCGTTGGGAAGGACATCCCGTTCAAACCATGCCGTATAGGCATCGATTTCCTGACGCGCCCCCTGCGCCGCGGCCATGAGCGAGTCCATCAGCGGCGTACCGCGTTCCGCTGCGAATGCCTGCGGCACATCGTTTTGCAACATCACCGAGGCGTTCTTCATCATCCCCAAACCACGTTCGGCAAAGATGCGCGGTGGATTAGTGATGTTCGTACGCGCCGCCGCAAGCAGCGCCGGCACGTCACGCAGTTTGCGTATTACAAGTCGCATGCGCGCAGCGGGCGTGTCGTGCTCCATCGTCATGAGGTTGTGCACCCCATCGGAGAGCGCCGACGCATACAGCATAGGGTTGCGCTTCCAGTTGGCCAGCGTCTCCTGCTCCAGAAGCCAGCCGTCGATCACGCCCAGAAGAATGCGACGGTCCACGCGCTCGTCGGGCGTGAGGGCCGCGCTGTCGAACGAGGTAAACCGGCTCCGGGCGGCTTTCAACGCCGTGATCTCGCTGGCGACGGCCTCGGCGCTGAAGTCGTCGAGCCGCTCATCGTGCATGTGCAGTCCGTTGCCGGCGGCTATGGACGGATGTCGGCGGGCGAACCCGTCGAGATAATCATCGACGGCTGTGGCGAAGGACACCGCTCCCGCGCTCTCCCTTGGCGACCCGCAGGCCGTCAGGACGGCGGCGAGGATAAGGGCCACCGCAGTGGTGCGGTGTCGCCGTCTGGGAGGAAGAAAGGGCAGGGCCATGGCCGTGTTAACGTGCCGGTCGGCGCCGACTTCGGCAATGTACGGGGCCGTGCATTCCTCGCCGGTCATGTCCCACCGGGAGCCCCATGGGGGGACTTGATCCGGACCCATCCTACGGTTAACTATTGTGGCTCCAAGTGGTTCTCGGCCTTTCGGCCGAGTGCCGCACAAGGATAGGTGGCCGAGTGGTTGAAGGCACCGGTCTCGAAAACCGGCGTACCGGCAACGGTACCGTGAGTTCGAATCTCACCCTGTCCGCTTGATGGTTTGGTAAAACAGCCTGAACGCGCCGCCACGGCCTCCGCGGTGGTGCGTTCTTGCTTCCTGGATGGGTGGCCGAGTGGTTTAAGGCGCACGCCTGGAAAGCGTGTGGGGTCGCAAGGCTCTCGCGAGTTCGAATCTCGCCTCATCCGTTGGTACCTCAGGTACACAGCGCCCCCGCTTGAACTCCGGTTCGAGCGGGGTTTTCTGTTCTCCGCCACTACGGTGCCCGATCGTGGCGGACCCAGCCCCAGCGGATATACTCCGGAAGTCACCGTGCCACTCTGGCACCACTCCGGTCCTCCGCAAACCCCCCCATGCGCCGTTTGTTGTCGTTCGCGCTCCTCGCCTTCGGCGCCGCTGTCGCGGCCGCGCCCCTGCGTGCGCAGGCCGACCCGCTCTGGTTGCGCTACCCCGCGCTCTCCCCCGACGGACGCACCCTCGTCTTCACGTACAAGGGTGATCTCTACCGCGTGCCGGCCGCCGGTGGCGCCGCGACCATGCTCACCACACACGCGGCGCAGGACTTCATGCCCGTCTGGAGCCGCGACGGCAAAACCATCGCCTTCGCCAGCGATCGCTACGGGAATTTCGACGTCTTCGTCATCCCCGCCGATGGCGGTGCCGCGCAGCGCCTCACGTTCCATTCGGCGCCCGAGTATCCATACGCCTTCACCGCCGACGGTAAGTCGGTCATCTTCGGCGCCGCGCGCGGTGACGCGGCGAGCAACCGGCAATATCCCACCGGGTCGCAGCCCGAGCTGTATCAGGTGGCCGCCGGCGGCGGGCGCCCGCAACAGCTGCTCACGACCCCAGCCGAAGACGTGCACGTCTCTCGTGACGGGCGCCTCATGCTGTATCACGATCGCAAGGGCGGCGAGAACGCGTGGCGTAAGCATCATGTCTCGGCCATCGCGCGCGACCTCTGGGTGTACGATACGCAGGCCGGGACGCACCGGCAGCTCACCACCTTCGCCGGTGAAGATCGCAATCCGCTGCTCACGCCGGACAACAAGTCCGTGGTCTATCTCAGCGAGGAAAGCGGCACCTTCAACGTGCACCGCATCGCGCTCAGCGGCGGCACCTCGGAACGGCTCACGAACTACCGCAATGCGCCGGTCCGTTTCTTATCGACGGCCGACGATGGAACGCTCGCCTTCAGTCAGGATGGGCAGCTCTACACCATGCGCGCCGGTGCGGCGCCGCAACGAGTCGCCGTACGCATCGCGGCCGACAGCAAGAGCAACGCCGAACGTGTGCTCGCGGTCAGCGGCGGTGTGCGTGAAATGACCGTGGCGCCGTCGGGCAAGGAAGTCGCCTTTACCTTCCGTGGCGACGTCTTTGTGGTGAGCGCCGAAGGCGGCGTCACCAAGCGCATCACCAGCACCCCTGAAGTGGAGACAGGCCTCAGCTTCTCCCTCGACGGCAAAGCCCTCGTCTACGCCTCCGAGCGCAACGGCAAGTGGGGCGTCTACGAAGTGCGTCGCTCCCGCGACGCCGAGCCGTACTTCTACGCGGCCACCGTGCTGCGCGAAACGCCGCTCATCGTCAACGACAAGCAGAACTATCAGCCGCGCTTCTCCCCCAACGGCCGCGAACTCGCGTGGATCGAGAATCGCGCGCTGTTGCGCGTGATGGAGGTGAGCAGCAAGCAGACCCGCACAGTCCTCACGGAAAACGAGATCTTCTCGCAGAACCCCGGCCAGCATTTCGAGTGGAGCCCCGACGGGCAGTGGCTGCTTTTCGATTACGACGTACCCGGCATCGCGCCAGGTGAGGTCGGCCTGGTGCGCGCCGATGGAAAGTCGAAAGCCATCAACCTCACCGAAAGCGGCTTCAATGATCGTGGCGCCAAGTGGCTTGCCGGTGGCAAGGCCATGCTCTGGTTCAGCAACCGCGACGGCCTCAAGGCGGTCGCGCAGGGGGGCGGTGCGCAGAGCGATGCCTACGCGATGTTCTTCTCGCGGGACGCGTGGGATCGCTTCCGCCTGACCAAGGAGGAGTACGCACTCGTCAAGGAACAGGATGAGCAGGCGGCCAAGGACAAGCGCCCCGCGAGCGACAGCAGCAAGCCCGCGCCGAAGCCGGCGGCTGAACCGGTGGTCCTCGATCTCGACGGCGTCGACGAGCGCAAAGCCCGCCTCACGATTCACTCGTCCAACATGGGCGATGCGCTCGTGAGCAAGGACGGCGAAACGCTGTTCTATCTCGCACGCTTCGAGCGCGGTATGAACTTGTGGAGCACGAATCTCCGAACGCGCGAGACCAAGCAGCTCGTCGCCCTCAATGCCAATTCGGGGAGCATGGTGTGGGACCGCGAGCAGAAGTCGATCTTTCTGCAGGCTGACGGCAGCATTGCCAAGATCGATCCCGCCAGTGGCAAGCGGGACCCGGTCCCCGTGAATGGGGAACTCCTGCTCGACGCCGATGCCGAGCGTCAGGCGCAGTTCGATCACGTGTGGGTCAAGGTGCGTGACACGTTCTATCAGCGCGGCTATCACGGGGCCGACTGGGTGGCGTTGCGCACGCTGTACCAGAAGCAGTTGCCCCACGTCGGAACCAACTTCGAGTTCTCGGAGCTGCTCGCCGAGCTGCTCGGTGAGCTCAATATCAGTCACAGCGGGTCCAGCTACAGCGCATCTACGCCCACCGACGATGCCACCGCGTCACTCGGCGTCATCCTAGATCAGCGGTATGTCGGCGCTGGTGTACGCATCGCGGAGGTCCTGCGGCAAGGGCCGCTCGATCGCGCCGGCATGAACGTCCGCGCCGGGATGATCATCGAAGCGGTCGATGGTGTCGCCATCACCCCCGATCGCGACATCGCACAGCTGCTCAATCGCAAGGCCGGTCGCAATGTGCTCCTGACGCTTGCAGATGGGAGCACGCGCAGCGACCTCGTCGCCAAGCCCATCTCTCTCGCTGAAGAGAACCGGTTGCTCTATACGCGCTGGGTGAAGCGCAACGCCGACGAAGTGGACAAGCTCAGTAACGGAACGCTCGGCTACGTGCACATTCCCGGCATGAACGACGGCGCGTATCGCACGACGTTCGAAGAGGTCATGGGACGTTATGCGCTGCGCAAGGGACTCGTGGTGGACACGCGCTTCAACGGCGGCGGCGATCTCGTCGCTGACCTCGCCATGTTCCTCAGCGGCGAGCGCTTCTTCAACTACACCACCGATACGCGCAGTAACGGCTTCGAGCCGAACTTCCGCTGGACCAAGCCCTCCGTCTCACTGGCCAACGAAGCGAACTACAGCGATGGTCACTGCTACGCCTTCACCTACAAGGCGCTCAAGCTGGGGACGCTCGTGGGCATGCCGGTACCGGGGACCTGCACCTTCGCGGGTTGGGAAAGTCTCGAAGGCGGAATCCGGTGGGGCGTGCCCGGCGTTGGCGTGAAAGACGAAGCCACGGGGAAGTTCCTCGAGAACTGGCAGACCGATCCTGACCTTCGCGTGGCCAACGAAGCGGCCGTTGTGAGCACCGGCAAGGACCAGCAGCTCGAAGCGGCGGTGGCCGAACTGCTCAAACGCCTGCAGAAGCGTTGATAGCGGGGGGCGGTGGCGTTGCGGCGAGTTCCTAGAACAGCAGCGACGCCATCCGCCGGCGCGCGTCGCGCACCACCGTCTCGTCCTCGATGAATCGGAATGCATCGACAAGGGCGAGACGGGCAGGGCTCTCCTCGCTCTTGTCCTCGCGGAGCGCGTCGAGTAACTGCGATACGCCATCGTCGATGTCACCGGCCAGCAACGCGCGCAGTCCGTCCAACACAGTGGCCGGCGACTCACCGGCTTGCAGGCGCAGGCGAAGCGCCAGCTGCGCCCGGGCGCGCGCAGCCCGAGTGTCTCCATAGATGTCGGCTGGCAGCGCTTCCAGCAGGCGCCCGGCCTCGTCGAGCGCGTTCACGGCAATGAGCGCTTGCGCGAGCTCCAGCTGCACGGCACCGCGCGAAGGGTGTTCGGCCACCGCGGCCCGGAGCTGAGCGACGCGCTCCTCGGGGACGTCAGACCAGGTCGGCTTCTCGCCGCCCGCCTCGACGCCATGCTGAGTCAGCAACGAGCGAATCTTGCCTTCCGGCTGCGCACCGACAAAGCTCGCGACCGCCTTGCCCCCCTTGAACAGCGCCACCGTGGGCAATGACGTCACCTTGAACGCCGCGGCGAGCTGCTGCTCCTTATCGGCATCGACTTTGGCCAGCACGAAGCCGCCGGCATACTCTTCGGCGAGCCGTTCGAGAATCGGGCCCAATGCCCGACACGGGCCGCACCACGCCGCCCAGAAGTCCACCAGCACCGGTGTCTGGTGCGATGTGGTCAGCACCTCGGCTTCGAACGTTTCGGTGGTGCTGTCGATGACCCAAGTGGACGATGCCATGATGACGTGCTCCTGCTGACTGAATTAGGGCGGGTACGGCGGTAGACCTCCGTGAAAGCTACGCACCCGAGAAACTCTGCAGGATCGACAGCGTCTCGGCGCCCCCGGACGTAGCTT
>JAIXTI010000256.1 GCA_027484025.1 bacterium | reverse complement strand
GGCGCCGGCACGGCGAGCGTTCGCTTCATCTGCGGCACCTTCACCGTGCACCGCGAGCTCGAGGCCGCCATCGCGCGCTTCGTCGGGACCGAAGCGAGCATGAGCTACGTCTCGGCGTGGAACGCCAACGAAGCGCTCACGCCGACCATCGTGCGGGAAGGCGACTTCGTCATTTCCGACGCGCTCAACCATGCGTCGATCATCGACTCGGTGCGTCTCGCGAAGGCGATCACGAAGTGCACGACGGCCGTGTACAAGCACGCCGACATGGACGACCTGCGCGAGAAGCTCCGCGCCAACAAGGACGCCAAGCGGAAGGTCATCTGGACCGACGGCGTCTTCTCCATGGAAGGGGCGATCGCCAAGCTCCCGGAAATTCTCCAGATCGCGCGCGACGAAGGCGCGATTGTCGTCATGGACGATTCGCACGCCACCGGTGTGCTCGGCAAGACGGGGCGCGGCACCGCCGAGCATTTTGGCGTGATTGGCGAGGTCGACGTCATTACCTCCACGCTCGGCAAAGCACTCGGCGGCGCCGCCGGCGGCTTCATCGCGGGACCGTCGTCGCTGTGCGACATCATGACGCAGCGCTCGCGTCCGCAGCTCTTTTCGAACGCGCTCCCGCCGACGGTCGCTGCCAGCTCACTCGCGGCCATTCAGCACACGGAAGCGCACCCGGAACTCGTCACGCGCCTGCACGAGAACGCGCGCTACTTCCGCGCCGCCATTCAGGAAGCGGGCTTCAAGCCGCTGCCAGGCGAAACGCCGATCGTGCCGATCATCGTGGGCGAAACCGCGCTCGCCATTCGCATGAGCGACCTGATGCTCGAACGCGGCGTTTTCGTGACCGGCTTCGGGTTCCCCGTGGTGCCGAAGGGAGAGGCGCGCGTGCGCTGCCAGGTGAGTGCGGCGCATACGAAGGACGACCTGGACGCGGTGGTGGCGGCGTTTACTTCGGCGGGAAAGATCGCGGGCATCCTTTGAGACTTCGGTCTGGGTGAACTACGGAAGGGGAACTACGCGAGGGGAAAAACGCGAGGAGAACAACGCGAGGGGAACTACGGGAGGGCAACTACGGGAGGGCAACTACGGGAGGGCAACTACGGGGGCCCCGACCCCGTGACGGAGACCCCGACCTGGACCACGACCGGCGGTGGTCGTAGACGCGGTCTATGTCGCGGGGTCGTCGCCGTAGTCGCGGGGTCGTGGTTGCCATCGCGTAGTTGCCCTCCCGTCCGTATCCTCCCCGTAGTCGCCCTCCCGTGGTTGCCCTCCCGTGGTTGCCCTCCCGTAGTTCCCCTCCCGTTTTTCCCCTCCCGTTTTCCCCCTCCCGTAGTTCCCCTACCGCAGTCCAACCCCGACCGCAGTCCAATGGCCTTCCTGTTCGGCGCCGCCGCCGCCGCTATCGCGATGCTCGTCTGGCACCGCCGCCGCACCGCCGCGCTGCAGGACGCGTGGCGCGCCGAGTCCTCGCGCGCGCAGCAGGCCCTTGATGCGACCGTGAAGCAGCTCGCGGCCGCGCGCGACGCCGCCACCGACGCCCGCGAAAAAGCGGAAGCAGCGAGCAAGGCCAAGAGCATGTTTCTCGCCAACATGAGCCACGAGCTGCGCACGCCGCTCAACGCCATCATTGGCTACAGCGAGATGCTGCAGGAAGACGCCGCCGACATGACGCCAACCGAAATCGCCGCCGATCTCAAGAAGGTCACCGGCGCCGGCAAGCACCTGCTCTCTCTCATTAATGATGTGCTCGACTTCTCGAAGATCGAGGCCGGGCGCATGGAGCTGGTGCTCGAACCCGTCGACGTCGCCGCGCTGACGCGTGATGTGGAAGGGACCGCGTCGCCGGTGGTGAAGAAGCAGGGCAACCAGTTCGTCGTGGACATTGCGAGCGACGCAGGCACTATGCACGCCGACGCGGGCAAGATCCGGCAGGTACTGCTCAACCTGCTCTCCAACGCCGGCAAGTTCACCACCAACGGCACCGTGACGTTGCGCGTCTCGC
The DNA here is from genome assembly GCA_027484025.1 of bacterium. Lineage (GTDB taxonomy): Bacteria > Gemmatimonadota > Gemmatimonadetes > Gemmatimonadales > Gemmatimonadaceae > Gemmatimonas. The sequence continues at coordinate 5,866 of JAIXTI010000256.1, read as the reverse complement.
GCACCGATCGCGAAGGCGAAGACTGGATCGCGCTCGCCGTCGAAGACACCGGCGTGGGGATGTCGCGTGAGCAGTTCGGGCGACTCTTTCAGGCCTTCGCGCAGGCCGACGCCACGACGCACCGCGAGCATGGCGGCACGGGATTGGGGCTCGCACTCTGTCGCCGCTTCTGTCTCATGATGGGTGGCGATATCGAAGTGGAGTCGAAGGCGGGCAGCGGCTCGGTGTTCACCGTCATGCTTCCCGCGCGCGGCCCCGAGTCCGACTCCATAGATGCGGCCGCGGGCGACGAAGTCGACGATGCGCAGCCGATCTCGTTCCATACGCGCATGTTTCAGATTCCCACCGTCAACGGCATGGTGCCGCGTCCTTCCACCGACAGTAACGCGTGAGCATCCTCGACACCTCCGAATATCCCGTACCGGAGACGACGCGCGCGACGGTGCTGCTCGTCGAGCCCAATGAGCTCGATCGCGACATGCTCACGCGCCGCCTGCAACGTCGCGGCTACGCGGTGCTCACGGCGCTCGACGGCGCGAGTGCAGTGGAGATGACCGCCGCGCACCGTCCCGATCTCGTGCTCCTCGATATGAGTTTGCCCGTCATGGACGGCCTCGAGGCGACGCGGCGCATGAAGTCCCACCCAGACACGAAGCAGGTGCCGGTGCTCATCCTTACCGCCCACGCCCTCGTGCACGATCGCGAGCGGGCCTTCGGTGCCGGCTGCGACGACTTCGACACCAAACCCGTCGAGCTCCCGCGCCTGCTTTCCAAAATGGAGACGCTCCTCGATGCCCGACGCTGAAGCCGCGCACCGCCCGGACGACAGCCGCGCCATACAGCTGACGCCGCTCTCCCTCGACCGCCTGGCTGAAATCCGCGCCTTCCTCGCCGCCACCCTGACCGATATGGGGCTGGCCGGCACCGTCGACGCCTTCGTGCTGGCGGTCGACGAGGTGTGCGCGAATCTGGTGCAACACGCCGAGGTGGGGGCATTTCCGGGACCGACGCGCGTGATAGTGCGCCGGAGCGGATTGGATGCCATTATCGTGGTGGAAGACCGCGGCCGCCCGTTCGACCCCTCCGATGCCCCCGCGCCTGATCTCGATTCCGACTGGGAAGACCGTCGCATTGGCGGCCTTGGCTGGTTTCTCGTCCGCCAGATGGTGGACGAGTTGCTGTACGATTCGACGACCGATACCGACGGTCCGCTGAATCGCCTCACGCTCATCAAGCGCGGCGCTGCCGCTGGCGCGCCCACTCCCTCCTGATTCGCCATGCACATTGCCATTACTCAGCACGAGAGCGTGACCGTCGTCGCCGTTACCGGCAGCATCGACGCGCTGACCGCCGACACGCTCGTGACGGCGCTGCTCGCCGAACTGTCGGCGGGGCGGACGCGTCTTGTGGCCGACTTTTCCGACGTGGAGTACACGAGCAGCGCGGGGCTCCGCGTGTTGCTCACGACGCTCAAGGACGCACGGCAGCGCGGTGGTGATCTGCGGCTGGCGCAGATCCGCCCCAATGTGAAGCAGGTGCTCGAGCTGAGCGGCTTCACGAGCATTCTCAAGTGCTTCGCCGACGTGCCGTTGGCCGTCGCCAGCTTTCCGCGTTGAGCGTCGCTGAATGAGCACGCCGGGGGTCGCCCTCGTCATCGGCTCCGGCGGGGTGAAGTGCGCCGCCGCGATTGGCCTGCAACGGTGCCTGCACCACGAAGGCATCCCCATTGAACGCGTCGTCGGCTGCAGCGGCGGCGCGATCTACGCCGCCTCCATCGCCCTCGGCCTCGATGCGCAGAGCACCGCCGACATGACGTCGCGACTCTGGACGCGCGAGGTCACCGCGCAGCCCGATCGGATGGCCATGTTGCGCATGGTCTTTCCGCGCCTCCTCGGCTTCAGCGAGCGCTTCGGGCTCAAGAAGGACGCGCTGGTATGGGAGCGACTGCAGCAGGCGTTCGGTGACCGCACCTTTGCCGATTGCGCCATTCCGTTGCACATCGCCGCGACCGATTTTCGCACGGGCGAACAGGTCATCATCAGTGAAGGGCGCATTGCCGACGCGGTGCGCGCGAGCATCGCCATTCCGTTCGCGTTCCCGCCCTGGGAGGTGAACGGTCGTCTGCTCGTGGATGGATTTCTTTCTGATCCACTTCCTGTAGGCGTGGCGGTACGAGAAGGCTCACACGTCATTCTGGCCATGGGCTTCGAAAGCCCCAATCAGGAGCGCATCACGAGCGGCGGACGCTTTGCGTTTCAGCTCAGCAGCATCATGACCAACAATCTGCTGCGCGCGTCGTTCGCCTTTCACGGGCTCGCACATCACGGCGAAGTAATTGCGATCATTCCGCAGTTCTCGCAGCGCATCCGGCTCTTCGATACCGCCAAGGTGCCGTTGCTCATCGAAGAAGGCGAAGCGGCGATGCGCGCGGAGTTGCCGTATCTGCGTCGACTACTCGCGTCGACCGCGGCCTGAGCAGCACGACCGTGTCCCTCTTCGCATCGACGACCGGAGAACGTTCGCTGGGCGACCTGGCGGGTCGGCGCCCACGCATTGGGCTCGTGATCGGCTCGGGGGGCATCAAGTGCACTGCCGCGGTGGGGCTGTTGCGCGTGCTGGCGCGTGAAGGGATTCCGGTGGACGTGTGCGTGGGGTGCAGCGGCGGCGCCATTTATGCGGCGCTCTTCGCGTTGGGCGACAAGGTCGACGACGTCGAAGCGAAGACGATCACGCTCTGGAAGGATCTGTTCAACAAGCTGCACTATCGCTCGCTCATTCGGGCCGTTGCGCCGGCACTCTTTGGCTATCACGAGCGCATCGGCATGGTGGACGACCGGCGGGTGTGGCACGTGATGCAGACGCTCTTCGGGGAGCGCACCTTCGCCGACACGCTGCTCCCGTTGCATGTGGCGACGACCGACTTCCGCACCGGGGAGAAGGTCGTGCTCGAAGAGGGGCGCATTGCCGATGCGGTGCGCGCGAGCATCGCCATTCCCATGTTGCTGCGTGCGTGGACCGTCGGCGATCGCGTCCTCGTCGATGGTGGCGCGTCGAATCCGCTCCCCATCGATATCGCCATCCGCGACGGCGCCGACATCATTCTCGCCATGGGCTTCGAAAGCCAGATGAACGACGATGTCACGTCGTTCACGAGCGCGTTGGGACGCACGTCATCGATTGTGGTGAACCACCTGTTGCGCGCGACGTTCGCGTTCTACAGCACGGCACATCATGCCGAAGTGTTGCCCGTGATGCCGCTGCTCGATCGAGACATCGGCCTGACGGAAACGCAGCACATTCCCTACCTCATTGAAGCCGGCGAACGCGCGGCCGAAGAACAGGTGCCGTATCTGCGGCGTCTGCTCGCGGCCTCGAACGTTCCGACGCCGGTCGCGCCGCCGCTCTCTCCACCCGCCTGATGTCGCTCTCCGATACCACTGCGCCCGCCCGCATTCTCGTCGTCGACGACGTCGAAGCCAACCGCGATCTGCTCGCCCGTCGTCTGCTGCGCCAGGGGCACGTCGTGGAGATGGCGGAGAACGGACAGGAAGCGGTCGACGCCTTGCAGCAGGGAGCGTGGGATCTCGTGCTGCTCGACGTGATGATGCCGGTGCTCGATGGCGTGGGCGCGCTCACCGCGATCAAGGCCAGCGAACACACGCGCGACATCCCGGTCATCATGATCTCGGCCAACACCGAGATGGAAACGATCGTGAAGTGCATCGAGCTTGGCGCCGACGACTATCTCCCCAAGCCCTTCGACCCGGTGCTCCTGCGCGCGCGTGTGGGCGCGAGCCTGGAGAAGAAGCGCCTGCGTGACCGCGAGAAGGCACGCGCGCGTCGCATGGAGAAGGATCTCGAAGTGGGTGCGCGCATTCAGCGCGACTTTCTTCCGGAGGCGCTGCCCGTCGTGCCGGGGTACGAGTTCGCGGCGCGCTTCGAGCCCGCGCGCGAAGTGGGTGGCGACTTCTACGATGCCTTCCGTCTCTCCGACGGCGCGGTAGCGATCGTACTCGGCGACGTGTGCGACAAGGGCGTTGGCGCGGCATTGTTCATGGCGCTCTTCCGCTCGCTCATTCGCGCGGTGAGCGGTTCACAGCTGGGCGGGCCAGGTAGTGATGCCACGGCCGCGCTCGAAGCGCGTGTGCTGCACGCGGTGACGGTGACGAACGATTACATCGCCAACACGCACGGCCGCACGAACATGTTCGCGACGATGTTCGTGGGCGCGCTCGATCCGGCCACGGGCATCGTGGCGTACGTGAATGGCGGCCACGAACCGCCGCGCGTGCTTGCCGCCAACGGTGTGATTCGCGCGATGCTGCCGCCGACCGGCCCGGCCGTCGGCATGCTTCCGGAAATTCCGTTCACCACGGGGCACGTGACCCTCGCGCCGGGTGAGACGCTCGTGGTACTCACGGATGGCGTGACGGAGTCACGCGCACCAGCGGGCGCGCTCTTTGGCGATGATGCGACGGACGTGCTGCTGGCGATGCCGGCGGCGAGCGCCGATGCGCTGCTGGATCGCGTGCTCGACGCGGTGCACGTGCACGCAGACGGCGGCGCGGCGGCGGACGATGTCACGATGGTCGCGGTGCGGCGCACGACTGGCTGACTTTGGGATGCTGGGTTGGTCGTGGTCTTGGTGGGGGGTGGCGGTCTGGGCACGGCCACTACAGTCGGGGTACTGCTACCACAGTCGGGGCACTGCCACTACGGTCGGGGTCTACCAACGGTCGGGGTCCCGGTCGGGTCGGGCGCGGCGCGTCGCTGGCGCGTCAGGGTCGGGGTCGGGGTCGGGGCAGCCCCGACATTTTATCCCCGACCAAGACGCGCCAGCAAAGCGCCGCGCAAGACCCGACCGGGACCCCGACTGTGTGTAGACCCCGACTGTGGTAGCAGTGCCCCGACTGTAGTGGTTGTGCCCCGACTGTAGTGGCTGTACCCCGACTACCACCCGCAACCCCGACCAAGACCAAGTCGGTCAGCGTACAACGAAGCGCAGCGGCCAATCGACGGCCTTGGTAATGCCGACGCGCGGCCCAACGACAACGAGGCTGTCGGGCACCGCATCGCCAGCGTGTAGAGTGAGCCGTGAGCCGCCGGTCAGTGCCGCGCCGTCGTGCTCGCGCGTAATGGCCATGGCGGCGCACACCTTCCCCGGACCGTTCGCGAGATCGCGGTCACGTCGCGCCTTCGGGCGCCGGGTACGCATGAGGTCGACCCCTTCGAGCGGTGTGACCGCACGAATAAGGACGGCGGCGCCGTAGCCATCTTCGCGTGTCACGGCGTTGACGCACCAATGCAGGCCGTAGCTCAGATACACATACGCCGTGCCGGGCGGGCCGAACATGTGCCACGTGCGTGCGGTGCGCCCGGCGACGGAGTGTGAGGCGGGGTCGTGCGGGCCGAGGTAGGCTTCGGTCTCGATGATGCGGCCGCTCGTAACGCCGTCGGGGGACTCGTGGCGGATCACGGCGCCGAGCAGTTCACGCGCGACGGCGTCGGCGACGCGATCAAAAAAACCGGACGTTAGTGGTGGTCCCATTGCTGGTCGGGGTCGTGGTCGGGGGCGGTAGTCGGGGTACAGCCACCACAGTCGGGGCACAGCTACGACAGTCGGGGCACTGCCACGACTGTCGGGGTCTACACACAGTCGGGGTCCCGGTCGGGTCTCGCGCGGCGCTTCGCTGGCGCGTCTGGGTCGGGGTCGGGGTCGGGGTCGGGGCAGCCCCGACATTTCCTCCCCGACCTCGACCACGCCTCCGACCCCACCCGACCCCGACAGCGTGTCCCCGACCCGGCCGAGACCCCGACCGCAGGTAGACCCCGACTGTGGTAGCAGTACCCCGACTGTCGTGGCTGT
>JAIXTI010000263.1 GCA_027484025.1 bacterium | reverse complement strand
GATGATCGCCGCCCCGATCCACGGTTGGCGCGATCCCCACGCCAGCGCGCGGCGAATCGCGGCCGTTTGCGCGGCGTCGCCATGTGCGTGCGGCAGTCCCCCCACATTCACCAGCCAGTGCGGCTGCGTGGCGCCGTCGCGCGCGCGCGCCTGCGCATGCCACCGTTCGAGCGCGCGCAGCCGGGCGTCGACGGCGGGGAGCCCCGTAAAACTCGGATAGATCGCGGCGCCCAACAGTTCGACCGGCGAGCCGGATTGCGCGGCCCAGTGGTACACCGCGCTGTCGGTCGCATCGAGGCGCGATCCACTCCAGCCGGTGATCGTGCGCGGACGTACGCGCTCCACTTCGCGCGCCGCGCGCGCCATGATGCTGCGCCACCAATCGGCGGTGGGCGGTGTGGCGGCAAACCACCGCGGGAGCGGATCGCCGATGGCAGGGAAGAGGACATCGGGACGCACGCGGGTCAGGACGCGTTCGATCGACGCGATGCGGTCGAGATCGTCGACCGGTGTTGGGCGCCCTTCCACCCGCAGACCAATGGCAATGCGCACACTGTCGGCGCGCAGCGGCTCGAGCACGCGCGAAAGCGAGTCGAGCGCACTGCCGCGCGTCCCCTCGGCGTCGAGCAGCACCAGCACCACGTCCGGAGAGAACGCCGCCACCAGCGGCGCATCGGCTTTGACCGCACGCGCCGGCGGAGCGCCATCGAGCACCGGATACAGTCGAATACCGATCACGAAGTCGCCCTGCGGGCGCGCCTGCATCGGTTCCGTGCGCGCCGTCTGGTAGCTGCGCACCGCGGCCACGCCACGCGGCCATTCAATCACCAGCAACGTCGTCAGCGCCGTGGCGGCGAGCACCAGCAGCGCACGGACAGCGCCCGACAGGCGCCAGCGTGCGGGGTAGGCGGGTGCAATCATGGGCACGAGCGCCGTCAGCGGCGACACGAGCGCCGCGCGTCCTACGGTGATGCCCACGATCACGTCGCGCGCCGACAGCACCGCCTGCAGCGGCAGCGGGGCGCCCCCGGTTTGCGCCACCTGGTAGTCGCCAATCGCGATCGCGACGAGCACCAGGTCGTACAGCAGAATGGGGAGCCCCACGAGCACCGAAATGAGGCGCGCCACGAGCGCGTAGAGCACCTGCAGCGCCACCGCGATGGCGACCGCGGGAATGATCCACGTGATGCCGGAAATGGTGCGCGCGCCGGCTTCTGTGGCCGACGCGATGCTCACCACCAGTGACGGCACGACGAGCAACCCGCAGAACGCCGCGAGTTGTGTGAACGCCTTGGGGGCTTCGCGCCGCGCCGCAATCCAGCCAGCGAGCGCGACGTCCCAAGCGAGCACGGCCGCAGCGATGCCGACGACCACCAACGGCAACGGATCTCTCAGGGCGTCTCGCAACATGATCTGTGACGATAACGGCCCCCGGGCATCGCTGGCACCCCGGTGGCCCGTCCGGGTACCTTACGACATCCCTATGGCCATGGAACGCACGACCGCCCCGACACGCATCGTCACGTTGCCGAACCTGGTGTCCACGTCGCGTGTGGCACTGGGCTTCGGCTTTCTCGTGGCCGATGCCGTGCCGGTTCGGTTCGCACTCATTGCGATCGCGTCGCTCACCGATGTGCTCGACGGCTGGCTTGCGCGCCGCACCCACGCCGCGTCGCGCATCGGCGCGCTCGTCGATCCGGTGGCCGATCGGTTCTTCGCGCTGTGCGTGGTGGTGGGCTACGTGGCCGGCGGGTCGCTCAGTGCGTGGCAGGCCCTCGCTATCATGTTCCGCGACGTCATGTCGATTGTCGGATGGTTCGTCGCCCGCAACGTGAGCTGGCTTCGCCCCATCACCTTCAAGGCCCGACTGCTCGGCAAAGCCGTGACCGCGCTGCAGCTGGCGACGTTTCTCGTCGTGCTCTTTGCGCCCGCATGGACCGACGCTATGGTCTGGTTCGTGTTCCTGGTGGGCGCCGCGGCAACGATCGACTACACGCTGATGTTGTGGCGGGAGCGCGTGACGGAGCCCCGCTGATGCACCGGGCGATCGCGTAGGATACGAACAACAAACGCCCCCGGAGTCCGGGGGCGTTTGAAATTCTTGCTATGTAATTCGTGCGTCTGTATGTCCAGCGCGCTGCCGCCTTAAACGGTCGCGGCTTCCTGCTTCTTGGTCGGCTGCGCAAAGCGCTCGCCAAGGGTGCGCAGTTCCGTGATTTCCGGAGCCTTCAGCTCGGGATACCGGTCCTGAATGTAGACCATCGTGGCGTCGAACCACTCCTTCTGGTCTTCGGGATGACACCCGATAACACCGCACTGCATGATCTGCTGGAACATCTCGTCACGGGCCTCCTGATACGGAGAAGGCGCCATGGAATCACGACGCGGACGAAGCTTGGGCTTAGCCATTTCCTCTGGGTAGTGCGTCGAACAGGCTGCCCGGCGTCTCCGGTGCAGCTGGGTAAATCTAACCGATAAGGAACCCTATTGACAGGGGCGATACGCACTCGCACCCCTCACCGGCCACTTCTCTTTCTCTACGCAAGCCACTCCCGTAACGCTGCGGTGAGCGCCTCCGGATCATCCTCCGAAATCAGCATCCCCGGCGCGCGCGTGGTGATCACGGGTACCACCGACGCCCCGGCCAGCAGCGCCTGCCACGAGTTCACGCGCGGCGCCGCGGCCGCGCCGTGCTCGCCCCCACCGCACCAGAGCAGCACGTCGCCGGCAAACGACTCGAGCCCCGACAGCGGGCTCTCTTCGGCGCTGTCTTCGGTCAGACTGACCGCGCTGGCGAGCTGCAGCAGCTCCGACGCCCCGTTTCGACCAATCCAGGGCGCCAGATAGCGCAGCACCAGTCGCTCCGGCATGCGATCGGGGGCGCTCACGGAATCCTGCAGCAGCGGCTCCAGCAACGGCCGCGCGCCGAACAGGCTGTTTGCGCTGAGCGCCGACAGCGCCGAGGTGCGCTGGAGGGCCCGAATGGCGGGGCCCGGCAGGTCGTCGGGATCGAGCGGTTCGAGCAGCGCCAGTCGCCGCACACGCCGCGGATGACGGGCAGCGAGTACCAGCGCCACTTCGGCCCCCGAATCCTGCCCCACCACCGACACCGCGCCCAGCCGCAGCGCCGTCAACGCCCGTTCCAGGTACTCGGCCTGCGCCGTGAGCCCGTAGGCGGCGCTGGCGGGGCGGTCGGACTCCCCGAATCCCAACAGATCGACGCAGACGACGGTGTAGCCGGCCGACGCCAGCACCGGGGCCACCGCACGCCAGCTGAAGGCGCACTGCCCGAACCCGTGCACAAGCACGACCGCCGGGCCGGCGCGTCCGAGCCGCTCCACGTGCAGGGCGCCCGGGCCCACAGGAATTCGCAGGTGTTCGGTGTACACGCTGGCAGGATAGCGCAGGGAACCCTGTGGCGCATAGCTTCCCCCTGCATTCGCGAGACGTGCTGCGCGCCTTCCACGGGGCAGCCGCGCTGCGCGGTACACGAAACCCTCCGGCACCGCGCCGGAACGACGAGGAGATCGAGTGGCAAAGGTGACGCCCAACAAGAAGTCGAACACCGGATTCCTGCTGGTGATCGGCGTGGTGCTGGTAGCTGGCGGCGGGGCCCTCTGGGCGACGATGCAGAACAAGCCCAAGCCGATGGAGCTGCCGGCGAGCGCGCCGGCCATGAAGGCCGAGGGCTATCTGCGCGGCAACCCCGATGCGGCGGTCACGATCGTGGAGTTCGCCGACTTCGAGTGCCCGGGCTGCGGCCAGTTCGCCACGCTGCAGGGGCCGGACATCAAGGCGCGCATCGTCGATGCCGGTCTCGCCAACTTCCGCTTCTACGACTTCCCGCTCACGCAGATCCACGGCAACACCCTGTTCGCGCACCTCGCGGCGGCGTGCGCCAACGATCAGGGCAAGTTCTGGGAAATGCACGACCAGCTGTTCGCCAATCAGCCCGAGTGGAGCACGGCGGCCACGAGCAACCCGCGTAAGGTCATCGACCCGCTTGCGACGAGCATCGGACTCGATATGGCGAAGTACAACAGCTGCATGGAAGCGCAGACGCACCTTGGTCGCATTCAGGCCAACGCCGCGGAAGGCCAGCAGCGCGGTGTGAACAGCACGCCGACGATCATCGTCGGCAACAAGGTCTACGCCGGCGGGCTCACCTTCGATCAGCTCAAGAAGATCGTCGACTCGCTCGCGGCGGCGGCACCCGCGGCACCTGCGGCGGTCACACCGGCAGCGGACACCACCAAGAAGTAAATGGTACGGCGGTCACTGCCACTCCGGTGGCAGTGACCGTTCGTTTACGCCCGGCGGCGACGCGCGGCCGCCTCGTCAAGACGAATGGCCGGCATGGGCACACTGTCGGCACCACCTTCGGCCGTGACCGACGGCACGAGCGCTTCGCCCAACGCGACCAACGCGCGCGTGGCAATCACACTCGCCAGCGGATCGGGGACGGCGAGCTCGCGCACATAAATGTCGAGCGCGCGCTCGTACCCGACATCGGTCGCGAGCGTGTCGACGAACATGAGCGCATTGTCCACGTGCGTCTGAATGAGCGCTTCTTCCGCACGCGCCTGCGCCAGCCGCAGCCGCTGCTCGGCGTCGGCCGAGAGCTTGCGGGGAAACAGATTTTCCGGGAAGAGTTTGCTGAGCAGTGACATGGACGTTCAGAGCTTCTCGATGGTTCGCGGCGCCACGCATGGCAGCCATTGGGGTGACACCCACCACAACGAAATTGACCCGCAGCGAGTTTCGCGCCACGGGTCAATCTACTGACGAGCAAGCCGGCAATCTGTAGCGCAGCGCACAGATTCCTGACAAGGTCATCCGCTGTGCATCAGCGTCGCGTCAGCTCTCCTGCGCCTCGTACTGGTCCTTGAGCCCGGCCACGACGCTCGGATCGGCGAGTGTGGTGGTGTCACCCAGCGCCCGCCCCTCGGCGATGTCACGTAACAGACGCCGCATGATCTTGCCGCTGCGCGTCTTGGGAAGATCGGCGGAGAAGAGAATGTCATCGGGGCGCGCCAACGCGCCGATCTTGAGGGCGACATGCTCGCGCAGTTCATCGCGCAACGAGCCGCTTTGCGTGAATCCGGCCCGCAGTGTCACGAAGGCGGCAATCGCCTGGCCCTTGATCTCGTGGCTCTTGCCCACAACCGCGGCCTCGGCCACCGCAGGATGATCGACGAGCGCGCTCTCGACCTCCATGGTGCCAATGCGATGGCCGGCCACGTTGAGCACGTCGTCGACGCGCCCCAGAATCCACAGGAAGCCGTCGTCGTCACGCTTGGCACCATCACCCGGGAAATACAGATCGGGACGTCCTTCCCACTTGGTGAAGTACGTATCGACATAACGCTGATCGTCGCCCCAGATGGTGCGCAGCATGCTCGGCCACGGATGCGTGATCGCCAGGAGACCACCACCAACGCCGATCTCGTTGGCCTGTGAATCGAGCAGTGTGGCCTTGATGCCGGGGAACGGCGTCGTGGCCGACCCGGGCTTGGTACTCGTCATACCGGGCAACGGCGTGATCATGATGGAGCCCGTTTCCGTCTGCCACCACGTGTCGACAATGGGGCAGCGCTCCTTGCCGATGACCTTGTGGTACCACATCCACGCTTCGGGATTGATGGGCTCACCTACCGAGCCGAGGACACGCAGCTGCGACAAGTCGTGCTTCTCGACGTACGGCGCGCCCCACTTCATGAACGCGCGGATTGCCGTCGGCGCAGTGTAGAACACCGTCACGCCATAGCGCTCACAGATCTGCCAGAAACGATCTTTATCGGGCCAATCGGGCGCGCCCTCGTACATCACGCACGTCGTGCCGTTCGCGAGCGGACCATAGGTGAGATAGGTGTGTCCCGTAATCCACCCGATGTCGGCGGTGCACCAGTACACGTCTTCGTCCTTCAAGTCGAACACGTACTTGGTCGTCGCTGCGGCGCCCGTGAGATAGCCACCGGTGGTGTGCACGATGCCTTTGGGTTTGCCGGTCGTGCCGCTCGTGTAGAGAATGAACAACACATCTTCGGCGTCCATGACTTCGGGCTCGCAATACTTGGGCACCTGCCGCTTGAGGCGGTGCCACCAGTGATCGCGACCTTCCTGCATTTCGGCAAACGTTTCGTCGCCCACGCCGCTGCGACGGCGCATCACCACGAGCACGTGCTCGATGGTGGGGCACTCTTTGATGGCTTCGTCGGCATTGCGCTTGAGCGGCACTGTCTGTCCGCGGCGATAGCCACCGTCGGCGGTGATGAGCACCTTGCAGCCGCAGTCGTTGATGCGATCACGCAGCGACTCGGGCGAGAAGCCGCCGAACACCACCGTGTGAATGGCGCCGATGCGCGCGCACGCCAGCATGGCCACGACCGCCTCGGCGATCATGGGCATGTAGATCGCCACACGATCGCCCTTGGTGACGCCGAGCTGCTTGAGCATGTTGGCCGCGAGATTCACTTCGCGGTACAGGTCCCAGTAGGTCCAGGTTCGGCGGTCACCGGGTTCGCCTTCCCAGATGAGCGCGGCCTTGTTGCGGCGCGGGCCGTGAATGTGCCGGTCCACGCAATTCACCGAGACGTTGAGCGAACCGCCGGTGAACCACTTGGCGCGCGGCGGCGTCCACTCGCACACCGTATCCCACGGCTTCATCCACTCCAGCGTCGCGGCCTCGCGCGCCCAGAAGGCGTGCGGGTCGGCGGCGGCGTCGGCGTGGAGCTGGCCGTCGTGCACGTGAGCCTTGGCCCGGAATTCAGGCGACGGCGGGAAGCTTCGGTTTTCCTGCAGCAGAACGTCGATGTCGTTCATGAGCGGCTCATCCGGCGGGGCCGGTCGTGAGGGAACAGCAGAATGTGCGCCACGTGCGGAAACAGGGGGCGCGCCCGGTGCTGGAACAGCAATCCGTCCATCGCGGGGCACGACGCGTTCCGCTAATGTAGAGCGATGCCGATCCCTCACGAAACCGCTGCGGCCATAGTCGCCGGCGGTGCCGTTGCTCCCCCCGCCCGTACGCCTGCTGTCGAGGCTGACGGGCTGGTGCGGGCATTCGGGGGGCGAAAGGCGGTCAACGGCGTCTCGCTGACGCTGGGAGAAGGCGACTGCCTGGCGCTCTTTGGTCCCAACGGAGCCGGCAAGACGACGCTGCTGCGGCTGCTGGGCGGGCTGCTCAAGCCCACCAAGGGCACCACGCAGCTGCACGGGGTGACGCTCCCGGGGCCGGCCGATACGCGGCGGCTGGTGGGGCTCATTTCCCACCACTCCATGCTGTACCCCGCCATGACGGTGCGCGAGAATGTGCGCTTTGCCGCCGAGTGCCAGGGGGTCATCGAGGCCGATGCGGCCACGACGCAGGTGCTCACGCGGCTGAGGGTGCTGGACCGTGAACGTCAGCCCGTGCGCTTTTTGAGTCGTGGGTTGCAGCAGCGCGTGTCCATTGCGCGCGCGCTGGTCCATGCGCCGCGGCTGGTGCTGCTCGACGAGCCGTATACGGGGCTCGACGAAGTGGGGGCGCTGGCGTTTACCGAGGCGTTGCGCGACCTCAAGGCGGGGGGCGCGACGCTGGTGTTGGTTACGCACAACCTCGTGGAGGGGATCGCGTTGGCCACGCGCGCGGTGATCATGCGCAACGGGTCGTTCGTGTACGACGAGGCCACGCCGGTTGGCGGCTTCGACTTGCCGGCCTTTCAGGCGCTCTACCGCACCCTCGTGCACGAGGGCATCGCGTGAGCGCGCCCGAGAGCCCCGTGCGGCACCGCGCGCCCGCCTTCTGGGCCGACACGCTGCGCATTGCGCGCAAGGATCTGCTTATCGAGTTCCGCACTCGGAGCGCGTTCCTGGCGGCGACGGTGTTCGCGGTGCTGGCGGTGGTGATTTTCCGTTTTACCTGGGACCCGACGGCCATTCCGGCGTTCGATCTTGCTCCGGGTGTGCTCTGGGTGATTTTCACCTTTTCCGGACTGCTGGGGTTGAACCGGTCGTTCGGGTTGGAGCTTTCCGAACGAGCGTACGACGGGCTGCTGGCCAGTCAGGTGAGTCGCGAGGCGATTTTCACGGGAAAGGTTCTGGCCAACCTCGCGTTTGTCTCCGGGGTACAGGCGTTGACGCTTCCCGCGGTGGCGTTGTTCTTCGATCTTCAAATCGGGAGCGCGTGGGGGGTGCTCATCGGCATCGTTTTCTGCGCCTCGTTGGGGCTGGCCGCGGTCGGGACGTTGTTCGCAGCGGTGGCCAGCAACACGCGCATGGCGGAGCTCCTGCTCCCCATGATGACGCTCCCGTTTTTCGTCCCGTTGGTCATTCCGGCGGCACAGACATCGGCGGTGATTCTGCGCGGGCAACCGCTCGCCGATGCGATGCCGTGGTTCAAGTTGTTGCTGGCGTTTGATCTGGTTTTCGTGACGGCGTGCATTGCCGTCTTTCCGTTCACGATCGAGGAGTAGTGCCCATGGCGTCGGCTACGGCGACCAGTTCCGCCCCGGCGGTTCTTCCGGAGGCAAAGGCCATCGATGGCTTTCTTGTGCTCGCCATCGTCGCGGTGCTCGCGGCGTGCGCGCGGGCCATCTGGTTTACCCCCGTCGACGCCATGCTCGGCGCGGCGCAGAAGATCTTCTACGTACACGTGCCGGCCGCGATCGCGGGGCTGTATATCGCCTGCGGATTGCTCGCGATCTCGAGCATCATGTACCTCTGGATCAAGGACGAGCGACTTGATCGGCTCGCGGAATCCAGCGCGGAAGTGGGACTGCTGTTCATGGGAATCGTGCTGGTGACCGGTCCCATCTGGGCGCGCACGAGCTGGGGCACCTGGTGGGTGTGGGAAGCGCGCATCACGAGCACGCTGTTTCTGTGGCTACTGGTGCTGGGCTATCTGGTGCTGCGCGGCGCTGTGGAAACGCCGGAGAGCCGCGCGCGCTTGTCGGCCGTAATGGGATCGTTGGCGGCGCTGCTCGTGCCCTTCATTCACCTCACGGTGAAGCTGTTCCGCGGCATGCATCCGCAGCCGGTCGTCATCAAGCCGGAGAAGCCGAGCATGCCTGCCGAGATGCTCTCGACCTTCGGGATGGCCAGCATCGCATTTCTGCTGTTGTTCTTTGCGTTGCTCCGGGTGCGCTATCGCTGGGCCACGCTGCGTGATGCGCGCGCGGCACTGGAGGCCGCATGAGCGTCGCGTTGACTTTTGGTGCGTTGCTGCTGCGCAGCGCACAGGACACGGTGGCGTACGTGCCCAAGCAGAGCGGTCCGCCGGCGAGTGAGCCGTACATGTGGGCCGGCTACGTCATCGCGCTGGGGGCCTACGGCGCGTACATCGTGCTCATGGCTCGTCGCATGGCGCAGAGCAAGCAGCAATAGTTCGCACAGTGCCTGCACCAACACCCGCACCACTTCCGCAGCTGCTCGCCGGTATCCGCATCGCGGTGACGCGCGCCGGCGAACGCGGGGCGCCCCTGGCCGACGCGCTCAGGCGCGTAGGGGCGACGGTACACGAAATTCCGCTCACGCGCATCGAGACACTCGACCCGGCGCCGCTCTATGCCGCCGTCACGTCGCTCGCGCAGTATGACTGGGTGCTGCTTACCAGCGTGAATGCCGTCGAGCACATGGCGCGTGCGGTGACGGCCCTCGACGCCGACAACGTAATGGCCACGCGCCGCCTGGCCGTGGTGGGCGCCGCGACCGCGCAGGCATGCGACGCCCACGGCTGGCGCACCCCGACGGTGCAGCCGGAAAAAATGCAGGCCGAGGGGATGGTCGACCTCATGGCCGAACGCTCCGACGTGGACGGAGCCCGCATGCTGTACCCGGCCGCCGCTGGCGCCCGCGATGTGCTCCCCGACGGGCTGCGTACGCTGGGCGCGGTCGTGGACATGGTGCCGGTGTACCGCAGTGCCCCGGATCCTGACGGCCAGGCCAAAATCCGCGCCTTGGCCAAGGCGGGGGAAATCGACCTCGTCACCGTGGCCGCCCCCAGTGCCGTGGACTCGCTACTCGACGCGCTGCCTGCGGAGCATGCGAGCCGCTTGCCGGTGGCCGCCATTGGCCCGGTGACCGCGCGCGCCGCCAAGGTGGCCGGCTTCCCGGTGAAGTTGGAGAGCAACGCCGCAACCATGGAGGGGTGGGTGCGGGCGATCGTGGCCGCCTACCGCCCATGACGCGCCCCATCGCTTAGCTTACCCGCATGACCGCTCCCCTTCGCATCGGAACCCGTAGCTCTGAACTGGCCCTCTTTCAGGCCCGCCAGGTCGCGTCGCTGCTCGCGGCGCACGGCGTCGAGTCGGAGCTCGTGACATACACCACCATCGGCGACCGCATTCTCGACAAGCCGCTCTCGGCCATTGGCGAGAAGGGCTTGTTCACCGCGGAACTCGAAGCCGACTTGCTCACCGGCAAGACGGACTGCGCAGTGCACTCGCTCAAGGACTTGCCCACCGCCGATCCGGCGGGGCTCTTTCTCGTCGCGCTGCTCGAGCGTGAAGACCCGCGCGATGCGTTCGTCACGCGCCCCGGCATCACCGCCACGAAGCTCGAGGAGCTGCCGGAAGGCGCGAAGGTGGGCACGAGCTCACTCCGTCGCCGCGCGCAGCTGCGCGCGCTGCGTCCTGACCTCGAGGTATGTGAGCTCCGCGGCAACGTGGGCACCCGACTCCGCAAGATCGACGAAGGACAGGTGGATGCCGCACTGCTTGCCGCTGCTGGCCTCCGTCGTCTGGGGTTGGGGCATCGCATCGTGAGCCTGCTCAACGCCCCCGATTGGCTCGGCGCACCGGGGCAGGGGTGCATTGCCGTGCAGGCGCGTGTGAATGACGACGCGATGGTGCAGGTGCTGCAGAAGCTCGATCATGCGGCCACGCGGTTGTCGGTTACGGCGGAACGCTCGCTGCTCGCGCACCTCGAAGGCGGCTGTCAGGTGCCTATTGGCGCGGCCACGCTCGATGAGCCCAAGTATGGGCTCATGCTGCACGCGATCATTGCGAGCGTCGACGGCGAGACGGCGGTGCGTGGCGGGTTGCCCATTGATCTCAACGACCCGGCCGCCAGCGGCCGCGAGCTTGCGCGTCAGCTGCATGCCTCGGGTGGCGCCGCGATTCTCGAAGAGCTGCGCGCGAATACGCCCAACGTGCTCAAGGACGCCGCCAAGTGAGTGCCGTCGACAAAACCGTTCGCCTGCGCCGACTGCGCCGTACCGACGCGCTGCGTCGCGTCGTACGCGAAACGCGGCTCGACAGTGCGCAATTCTTGTGGCCGCTCTTCGTGCGCTCGGGGCAGGGCATTCGTACGCCCATCGGCTCCATGCCGGGCGTCTTTCAAACGAGTGTCGACGAACTGCTCAAGGACGCGCAGCGCGCCGTCGATGCGCGCATTGGCGGCATCTTGCTCTTCGGCATTCCCGACACCAAAGACGCCACGGGTTCGTCGGCGTGGGATCCTCATGGTCCCGTGGCCGAAGCGGTGCGCGCGGTCAAGCGCGAGTATCCGCAGCTGCTGGTCGTGACCGACGTGTGCATGTGTGAGTACACCGATCATGGCCACTGCGGCCTGCTCACGCCCGAGGGCGACGTGGACAACGATGCCACGCTCGATCTGCTCGCGCGCGAAGCGGTCGCCCACGCCGAAGCAGGCGCCGATATCATCGCGCCGAGCGACATGATGGATCATCGCATTGGCCATCTGCGGGCGGCGCTCGACGCGGCGGGCTATGCGCACATTCCCATCATGAGCTACGCGGCCAAATACGCGTCGGCGTTCTACGGCCCGTTCCGTGAAGCGGCCGAAAGCACGCCGTCGTTCGGCGACCGTCGCAGCTATCAGATGGACCCGGCCAATGCGCGTGAGGCGCTGCGCGAGGTCCGTCAGGATGTGCAGGAAGGTGCCGATATTCTCATGGTCAAGCCGGCGGGCGCGTATCTCGATATCATCGCGGCCGTCAAGCAGGACACTGGACTTCCGCTCGCGGCGTATCAGGTGAGCGGCGAGTACTCGATGATCAAGGCGGCAGCCGAACGCGGATGGATCGATGGCGAGCGCGCGATGATGGAATCGCTCGTGGCCATCGCGCGGGCCGGCGCTGACTTGATCATCACTTATTTCGCCCTCGAAGCGTCCGCCGTTCTGGCGCGTCGCTGATTTCCTCTGGAGTAGACTGCATGCTGCACAACCCTTGGCACGACATCGCCCCCGGCGTCAATCCGCCGGAGCAGGTCACGGCCATCATCGAAATTCCGTCGGGCTCGCGCAACAAGTATGAGCTCGACAAGGATACGGGGCACTTCAAGCTCGATCGCGTGCTGTACAGCGCCGTACACTATCCGGGCGACTACGGCTTCATCCCGCGCACGCTGCACGAAGACGGCGATCCACTCGACGTGCTGGTCAAGATCAACGAGCCGACCTTCCCCGGCTGTCAGATCAATGCGCGCCCCATCGGCGTGCTCATGATGCTCGACAAGGGTGAGCCCGACGACAAGATCCTCGCGGTGCCCGCGGATGATCCGTACTACTCGGACGTGTTCGACATTGCCGACTTGTCGCCGCACTACCTCAAGGAAGTGGAGCACTTCTTCCAGATCTACAAGGATCTCGAGGGCAAGCGCATGGAGATCATGGGCTGGCGCAAGAGTCAGGAAGCGATGGAGATCGTGCGCCAGTCGATCGTGCGCTACGCCGACAAGTACGGGTCTCGCTGAGTTCGGTCGTTTTGGTCGTGCATCCCTCGAAAAGGGGTCAGAGTCGTTTTCGACTCTGACCCCTTTTTGACTCTGACCCCTTTTTGACTCTGACCCCTTTTTGACTCTGACCCCTTTTGCCGCGTTTAGGCCTGACGAAAGACCAGCGCCGAGTTGATGCCGCCGAAGCCGTACGAGTTCGAATCCACTACGCGCGGCTGTACGTCGCGGCCGGTGCCGGGCACGAAGTCGAGATCGCACTCCGGGTCGGGCGTTTGCAACCCCACTGTGGGGGGAATCCAGCCGCGCTGAATGGCGAGCGCGCAGATGGCGGCTTCGAAGGCGCCGCTCGCGCCGAGGGCGTGGCCGTAGTAGCCCTTGGTGCTGGAGATGGGGATGCGATAGGCGTGATCGCCGAAGACGCGCTTGATGGCGACCGTTTCGGTGGGGTCGTTGAGCGGCGTGCTGCTCCCGTGCGCGTTGATGTACTCCACGTCGGTGGGCGCCACGTTCGCGTCGGCAAGCGCCATCTGGACACAGCGCGCGGCTTGCGCCCCACCGGGGAGCGGCGCGGTCATGTGGTGCGCGTCGTTGGTCGTACCGTACCCGCTCAGCTCCGCGTAAATGCGTGCTCCGCGCGCCTCGGCGTGCTCCCACGATTCGAGCAGCAACACGGCTGCGCCTTCACCCATGACGAAGCCGTCACGATCGGCATCGAACGGGCGCGACGCATTGGTGGGGTCGTCGTTGCGTGTACTCATGGCGCGAATGAGGGCGAACGCGCCGAAGCAGAGCGTCGCCAGGGGCGCTTCAGAACCGCCGGCGAGCATGACGTCGGCGTAGCCATCGCGGATCTGCCGGAACGCTTCGCCAATGGCCATCGAGCCCGATGCGCAGCTCATCGCGTTGGTGCTGTTGGGGCCACTTACCCCGAACTCGATGGCGATGTTGCAGCTGGCCGACCCGCCGAACACGGCGAGTGCCAACGTCGCGTCGACGGCGCGCAGGCCGTGCTGCGCAAACTTGGCCGCCTGTTCTTCGGCGTAGCCCACGCCGCCCAGCGCGGTGCCCATCATGGCGCCCACCCGTTCGCGGTTGGTGCGGTCGAGATCGAGCTGACCATCCTGCAACGCGAGTATGGAGCTCACCACCGCGAACTGGCTGAAGCGATCGAGACGCTTCACCCGCTTGGGGTCGATCCAGTCGGTAGGATCGAAGCCGTCGACCTGCGCTGCGCACCGCGACCGGTAAATGCTCGAATCGAAGCGGGTGGCGGCGCCAACGGCCGACTTCTCCGCGCGCAAGCCGTTCCACAACGCGTCGACACCGGTGCCGATCGGCGTGACGCAGCCGATACCGGTAATGACGACACGACGACGCGTATGCGTGTTCGTTGGCGCGCTCATGCGGCACCTCGCGTCACGCTACCTGCGGGCGATCGCTCGGCGGCCTTCGCCAGCCCCGCGAGCGTGCGCGACGCGATGCCGTGCACGAACACGGGCGCAATGACCTGCGTTGCGGCGAAGTCGCTGATGAGTGGCCATCCGGGTCCGTTCCACACGTGCACGATGCGCGTGAGTGTGCCCCCGGACACTTCCGTGAGACTCCACTCCACATCCATGTGCGTGGTGACGCCACCGATGTGGCGAAAGCGCACCCACGGGACGTCGCGGTTGACGGCCATTTCCGAGAGCCACCAGGTGGGCCAGTTGAACAACCCGAAGGGCCGGTTGGCGGCCATCTCCACGATGCCGCCGCCGTCACGGCGCTGTTCGCGGAACCGCACATAGCGATAGTGCGTGAGGTACGCCGGCCAGTGCTCCACCGCCGCCGCGATGTCGAAGATTCGCTGAACAGGCGCGCGTACGAGCAATTCATCCACCGTCGTCACGAGGCGACCGGTGGGCGGCGGACCAAGGTCAAAGGGAGCAGCAGTCGACATCACGGGCATCGTCGCACACGGGAAGCGGGAAAACCACAAGGCAACAGAACACAATACGCGGTCAGCGCGCGCCCAACGAACAGCACGCCTTACGCCCCACGATAGCGCGGCGACCAGACCGCCGTAATACGAAAACCCAACCGGTGCGTGACGCCGGCGTGACACCCGGTGGCGCGCTCGATGAGGCTGCGCAGCTCCGGCTCGGTGTACCCGCGAAGTACCGACAGCATGCCGTCGTGCCGGCTCACCGGGTGAAAGCCCAGCAGATACGAGGACGACCAGAGTCCGGCGACGGCCAGCCAACTCCGACGCAAATCCCCAACCACCACGCCCATGCGTGCGACGCGCGTACATTCCTGCAACAGCTGCGACGCCTCGGCGTCTTCGAAGTGGTGCAGGACCTGCGAAATGGTGATGATGTCGATGCTGCGATCGGCAAAGGGCAGGTGCATGGCATCGGCTGCCAGTGCATCCGTGCAGCGCGTGGCGGCCGCGGCTGCCAGCATCGGCGCACGCTCGAGCCCGATGGTGCGCATGACGAGCCCGCGGCGGCCCGCCATGCGCGCTGCTGCAGCGGGAATGTCACCCAGCCCCGTGCCGATGTCGAGCAACGAAACGGGCTCGTTCGCACCGGAATACCGGCGCAGCAGTGTCGCCACCTCGTGCACCACCGCGCGCTTGCCGCCGAAGAAACGATTGGCCAGCGCGATGTCACGAAGCGAGCGCAACGACAACGCGGCGTCCGCATTCGGATCATCGAGGATCTCGGTGCCGCGGCGCCGCGCTGGAGTGAACATGGAGGGAGTATACCCGCCGGGTGGCGTTATCGTTCGAGCACGGCGTAGCCACCGCGATAATACAGCAACGGTTTGCCTTCGAAGGCGGCGGCGTCGACGACTTCGCCCACGAGAATGACATGGTCGCCCGCCGGATGACGCGCCACGATGCGGCATTGCATGGAGGCGAGTACGTCTTCGAGGACGGGATCGCCGAGCTTGCCGTCGTGATAGCCGACGCCTGCAAACCGGTCGTCCACCTTGCCGGCAAAGCGGCGGGAAACCGCTTCCTGCGTGGCACTCAGCACATTCACCACGAACGATTCCGTTGCGGCCAGCACCGGAGCCATGGTGGCCTCGTTACTCACACAGACGAGAATGAGTGGCGGGTCGAGACTGAGCGACGAAAAGGCACTCACGGTCATCCCGTGTGGGGTGCCGTTGGCATCGGTGGTGGTCACGACGGTAATGCCGGACGCAAAGCGTCCAAGCACGGCGCGGAACAGGTCAGCGTCTATCATCAACACGAGTTCGACAATGGGTGAGTAAGGGCAACACGAGACACCCGTGCGAACGGGTCACGACAAGAACCGCAGCAGGGTGCGCGGACGCAGCACTGCCGAGGGGGGGACGAAGTCACCGGTCACGCCAATGAGGAGATCGGCGAGATCACGGTCGCGCGAAAGCACACGCGCCGCATGATTGAGCAGCGGCGGCATGGACACGGCGAGCCCGATGAGTTGCTCCACGCGCCACTTGCCACCGAACACCTGTTTGCGGGCCTGTTCGTAGCCGCGCAGGGCACGCACATGCGCGTCGCGCGAAGACACGAGTACCGCCGCCTGCGCGTATTCCGCCAGCAGCTCGCCGCCACGCAGCCCCGAGTAGATCCCCTCGCCCGTGAACGGATCGTAGAAATCGGCGGCGTCGCCTGTGAGCATGGCGCCGGGCGCCCATGGACGCGACGCCCGCGACGCAAAGGGCCCGGTGGCGCGCACGGGCGTGACACGCGTGGCGCCCGCAAAGCGCGGCGCTAGTGAAGGCTGCTCCGCGATCCACGCGTCGAGATACGCCGCAGCCCCATCGCGCATGGCCCCCGCGCGCGACTTGGGCACCACGAGCGCGACGTTCACCAGCCCACCGCTTACCTGCGCGAGCCCCACGTAGCCGGTGCGCGTGACGTGCATCTCGCCGAGCGAGCCGATGCCCTGCACATCGCGATAATGCGCGACGAGCGCGACGCGGCGCGGCCAGCGCGACTGATGCGCCAACCCCAGGCGGCGCGACACCACGCTGCGCAGTCCGTCGGCGCCGATGACCAGCGACGCGTTGATGACCTGCGTACCTTCGGCCGTTCGCACGTGGGCACCGTTCACCGCACCCGCGTGGTCGTGCACGAGTGATTCGACCTTGGCCTCTTCGATAACAGTGACGCCGGCGTCGCGTGCACGCTGCAGCAGCACGGTGTCGAGAATCTCGCGGCGAACCCCAAGCCCCTTGTCGCGAAAGCCACGGAAGCCGTGGCGGGCCACGAACTCGCCGTGAATGCGTTCCCCCGACGGCGCGTGCACCACCATGCCCGTCAGGTGCGCCGCCTGTGCCTCGAGCGTCTCCAGCGCGCCCATCGCGTGCAGCAGGCGCGACCCCTCGGGACTCACATACTCGGCGCACGGCTTCGCCCGCGGAAAGCGGGCTCGATCCACAAGACATACGTCGAGCCCCGCCATGGCACAATGCCATGCCGCCGAGCTCCCGGCGGGACCACCGCCAACGACGAGGACCTGAGGACGAATCACGAAGAGTTAACTCGGGAAGGGGATGAGGAGTTCGCGTTTCCGTGCACAACTGCGGTTCCCAGTGGATCGACGCGCGCTTCCCCCTTTCCCCTTGCGTTCTTTTTCCTGAGGGCTAGCGACGACAGTCAGAAAGCGCCGGCATCAGACCCCGACACCGACCGCCGTTCAGGAGACGGCAATACGCAAGATTGCCCCCATCGCCGCCGCTCCCGCCACGGTACAGAGCAAGTTGACCGCATCGTTGCCCAGCCACGATACCCCGCGAAAGGGCACCGTGTCGGTCCCGCACCGGTGCCGGTGCTGCTCGGTTTCACGTTCGCAGGACGGGCACCAGCGCTTCGCCTGCCACCACGCACCGACCACGGTGTCCACCACGGCGCCGGTGACGCCCGCAAGGGCAACGGCCGCAACGGCGGTGATTGGGATGAGCCCCACCCAGTGGGCCGACAGCGCGAAGCCCAGCGCGGCCAGCAGCATGCCCACAGTTCCCGGCACGCTGACGGCGCCCGACGTCCCTGTGGGGACGAAGCTGCCCGTTCGCAGCGACCACGGGCGGCCTTTCGACAGTGTTCCGGTTTCGGTGGCCAGCGTATCGGCGCCAGCGGCCACCAGAGCGGCGGCGCCGAGCGCAGCAGTAATGCCCGCGTCTTCAGGGCGGAGCAACGCCACCATGGCTGCTGCCGCGTAGACACCGCCGTTGGCCAGCACCTGCAGCGCGTCGCGTGGGCCTCCCTTGGCGACCACGTCGCCCATGGCCGCTGCCTTGGCGCGCTGGCCTACTTTGGACGCCAGCGAGGCCAGGACGAACCAGAGCACCAGAAAGAGGCCCCACGCCCGTCCCGCGGCCAGGCAGACCGTCCCAACGAGGAGTGCGGCCCCTGCGCCGCTGCGCGACAGGCTGCCGGCCCGCCACGCCAACAGGGCCACGGTGCCCGACAGGGCCACCGGAACCACGAGTTCCTGCACGGCAACCGGTGACACCGCGGACGGACTCAGCCGGCCAGCAGGCGCGCCATCTTCGCCCGGAACTCGTCGCTGGGCCGCTCGTCGGCGGGGACCCCGCTTGCCCCGCACTCACGCAGCCGCTGACGCATGGCACGCAGCTGCCCCTCGAGCCGCGCGCACCGCTCGCAGTGCGCCAGATGGCTCGAGATGACTTCGCGGAATGCCGCGCCGGGAATATCGGAGTCGAGCTCGCCGTCCACGAAGGCGTGGAGATGGAGCCGACTGGTGAAACAGTCTGCAGCCAGGGGGAAAACCGACTTGGGGGGTGGTGACGGGGCGTACGCAGGCGCTTCGGGGCGGAATCACCCGAGAGCCTCTCGCGCCCCATACAGACGCAACGCTGACACACCCCCATTCTGTTCGCAAGTCGCCGAAATAAAGCGTTCTCCATATACTCGCGCTTGTTCCCGTGACCCAGAACACGTTAGCATGGACGACTATGCAGCCACTGTCCATCGCCAACGACGGCCGGGCCCCCCGGGCCACCCCGCTAGCCTCCGATACGGTCCTGCCGCTGAACGGCAGCCCGCTCGATGCGCGCCTGCCGTTGGCGCTGCTGGAGGCGGTCAAGGCGATCGACACCCCCGCCGCCGAACTCGACGCCGACTTCGTGCACGAGCTCCGCAACAAGCGGCTCGGGTTGAGCGAAACGGTGCTGCTGCAGATCCGCCGCTACCACGACGCGGTACGCGCCCGTCAGCGCATTGGCTACGACGAAATTCTCGCGTTGGCGCGGCTCATTGGCCGTCGCCCCGATGCCGATCTCGCGTTCCGTGAAGCGGGTCGCCGTTGGGCGCGGGCGTTCGTCGACACCGTGGGCAGCCCGAGGCGCGGCGCAGCGCGTTCGTTGCCGGCGCTGATCGCACGGCCCATTGCCCTCGGGGCGCTCCGCACCATTGCGCGACGCTACATGAACGGCACCCTCGTGCGACAGGGGAGTACGCTCCTGCTCGAAGTCGAGTCGCCGGTGTCGGCCGACGCGGCGCCCAAGGGCGTCGGGTGCGGATTGTACGAAGCGGCCTTTCGCGAATCGCTGCAGCTGCTGGCCGACGCCGACGGGGCGGTCGACCACGTGATGTGTCGCACGCGCGGCGACGCCCGGTGCCAATGGCGCGCCGAATGGCGTCGTCGCTGATCCCTCTCTCCGTTCTCAGACCACATGCTCACGCCTGAGCTGCTGCCGCGCTTGCAGCAACTGCTCGCCGACGCCGATCTCGACGGCTGGCTGCTGTACGACTTCCGCGGTACGAACGCGATTGCCGCTGGCTTGCTCGGCTTCGGCGGGCTCTGTTCACGTCGCGTCTTCGCGTTCATTCCGCGTGCCGGCCTGCCGGTTGGCATTCAACACGCCATCGAACCGGGTCCGTGGGCCAAGTGGCCAAAGGAATGGCCGCTGCGCGTGTACAGCGGATGGCGCGCGCTCGAAGACGAGGTGGCCTCGTTGGTGCAGGGAAAGCGTGTTGCCATGGAATACTCTCCCGGTGACGCCATCCCGTATCTCGATCGCATTCCCGCCGGCGTGTTGGAGCTCGTGCGTGCGAGCGGCGCGACGGTCGTGAGCAGCGGGGAGCTCGTGTCGCAGGTGTACGCCACGTGGACGCCGGCGCAGCTCGCGTCGCACACGCGTGCCGCGCAGCACATTGCCGCGATCGCGCGCGACACCATCGACCACGCGGGCGCCATGGTCGCGGCGGGCACGCCAGCCGCCGAACACGAACTGCAGCAGCGCATTCTCGACGCGTTCGCGCGCGTCGGCCTCGAAACCGACCACGGCCCCGATGTGGCCGCGTCGGAGAATGCGGCCAACCCGCACTACGTCCCGTCGGCATCGCGTCCGCGGCTCGTGCAGCGCGGCGATGTGCTGCTCGTGGACCTGTGGGCGAAGGAGCCCAAGGGTATCTACGCCGACCAGACGTGGATGGCCTCGTTGGGTTCGCCCTCGGACAAGGTGGTACAAGTCTGGGAAGCGGTGCGCGATGCGCGAGATGCGGCGCTCACGTTGCTGCGCGATCGCATTGCTGCGGGCGAGGTGGTGCGCGGCGGGGAAGCCGACGATGCCGCGCGCGCGGTCATCGAAGCGCGCGGCTACGGCTCGCACTTCTGGCATCGCACGGGACACAGCATCGATTCTCGCGAACTGCACGGCAGCGGCCCGCAAATCGACAATCTCGAATCGCGCGATGATCGCGTGCTCATTCCGGGGGTCGGCTTCTCGATCGAGCCCGGCGTGTATCTCGTGGGCGAATTCGGCGTGCGCAGCGAAGTGAATGCGTATGTCGGCGACGATGCGTTGCTCGTGACACCCGACGTGGTGCAGCGCGACCTGTTCGTCGTCTGATTCGTCGTCTGAGTCCGCTGCGGAACGCGCGCGGGATGCCGCCGTCCCTCTGGCGCGTGGGCGCCGTGGCGCTGGCCGCGTGCCTATGGGCAGCGGCCTGCGGTGGCGACAGTGCGCGCGCCACCGATACCGTGGGCGCGCGCATCGCCGACGTGCCCGCAACCGTGAGTGCGTCGGGCACGTCTGACGACGCCAACGCCGATGTGCCAATCGTCGACAGTGAAGTGACGTCGCTCGCGCGCGCCGCCGGTGGGCCGAGTGGTACGGAGTACACCGTGCGCACCGTGCCCACCCCGGGGGTCATTCTCGGACGGATCACGGGCGGTTCCCCGCGCGACACGAGCATCACGCCCACGCACGATCTCTCGGTGTGTCGGCCGTTCAGTCAGTCGATCGTGCCGAGCAGCAACGGTGGTGTCGGGAACGGCGTCGTGTGGCTCATTGGCGTGGCCTCGGGGCCGCGCGACGACGCGCCGCGCCGGGTGAAGCTCACGCTCGACGGCTGTCGCCTCGAGCCGCGCGTGCAGCGCGTCGCGGTGGGCAGCACGGTGCTGGTGAACGGCCGCGACGCGATGATGTCTCGGCTGCAGTTCACCGCCGCCGGCGAGACGCGCTCACGCACGACGGTGCTGCTGAGCGACGTGGGGCAGATCGTCCCCACCAGCGACGCGACATCGGCGCCGGCCCTGGTGCAGGTAACCGACGACATGCACCCGTGGGTGCGCGCGTGGCTGGTAGTGGCGCCGCACCCGTATGTGGCGGTCACGGGCGCCGACGGAGAATTCCGCTTCGACAACGTGCCGCCGGGGCGCTACACGCTCGTGGCGTGGCACGAGCGGCTCGGCGTGAAGCAGACGAAGGTGCGCGTTGAAGCGGCGGTGCAGACTCGCCTCGAGGTCTCGTTTTAGTTTGACCTAGGGGTCGTGGTCGGGGTTGGCGGTGGTAGTCGGGGTACGGCCACTACAGTCGGGGTAGTGCCACTACAGTCGGGGTACTGCCACGACAGTCGGGGTCTACCTGCGGTCGGGGTCCAGGCCGGGTCTTGCGCGGCGCTTTGCTGGCGCGTCGGGGTCGGGGTCGGGGTCGGGGCAGCCCCCGACAGTTTCTCCCCGACCCGGCATAGACACCGACTGTTGATCGACCCCGACCGTCGTGGCAGTACCCCGACTGTGGTAGCTGTGCCCCGACTGTAGTGGCCGTACCCCGACTACCCCCGCCACCCCGACAACCGCAGTCCACCGCAGTCCACCGCAGTCAACCGCCGTCCTCCGCAGTTCACCCGCCAATCGCGTAAAGGCGAGCGTATACCCCATCTTCCCGCTCGAGCAATTCCTCGTGCGACCCCGTCTCGACAATGCGCCCCGCGTCGAGCACCATCACGCGATCGGCTCGGCGCACGGTGCTGAGTCGGTGCGCGATGATGAGTGTCGTGCGGCCGTCGAGCAGCTCTTCGAGCGCTTCTTCCACGTACCGTTCGCTTTCGGTGTCGAGGCTCGAGGTGGCTTCGTCGAGAATGACGACCGCCGGGTTCTTGAGGAAGACGCGCGCAATGGCAATGCGCTGACGCTGCCCGCCCGAGAGCTTCACGCCGCGTTCACCCACGCGGGTGTCGAGGCCGTCGGGAAGACGCGTAATGAACTCCCACGCGTGCGCCGCGCTGGCTGCGCGCAGAATGTCTTCTTCGGTGGCGCGCGGATTGGCGTACGCGATGTTCTCGCGAATGGTGCCGCTGAAGAGCACCGGCTCCTGCGGGACGATGCCGATCGCGTTCCGCAGCGTATCGAGCGTGATGTCGCGCACGTCGAGCCCGTCGAGCGTGATGCGCCCGCTGGTGACATCCCAGAAGCGCGGCAGCAGACTCGCAATGGTCGTCTTGCCGGCGCCACTGCGTCCCACGAGCGCCACGACTTCGCCAGGCGCCATGGCAAAGCTGATGTCACTCACGACATCGGGCTGCGCCGGCATGTAGCGAAACGACACCGTGTCGAAGCACACTTCGCCGCGCAGTGGTGCCGGCAGCGACAATGGGATTTCCGGGTCGCTCACGCTGGGGCGCGTATCGAGCAGCTCCCACACGCGCGTGGCCGCGCCGACCGCTTCCTGGAAGTTGCCAAAGAGCGTCGCGAGCGAACCGACCGCGGCCGCAACGAACAGCGCGTAGAACAGAAACGCGACGAGCGTGCCGGCGGTGAGCTTGCCCTCGAGGACTTGCGTGCCCCCCTGCCAGAGCACCGCGGCCACGGCACCGAACGCGACAAAGCCCACCACACTGAAGAACAGGGCGCGCGTACGGGCGCGATACACCGCGACGCCGACCAGCTCGCGCAGCGAAGCGCCAAAGCGACGCGTCTCTTCGGCTTCACGCGTGAAGCTTTGCACCGTGCGAATGGCACCGAACGATTCGTCGGCCATGCCCATGGCGTCGGCAATGCGATCCTGCACCGACGCGCTCGCCTTGCGCAACGAACGCCCGAAGAAGATCGCGGCGCCCACCACCAGCGGCACGACGGCGAGTGTGGTGAGCGTGAGGCGGAAGTTCGTCACGAACATCATGACGGCGCCGCCGATGAGAAAGAGCGACTGTCGCGACAGCTCCGACACCCACGTGGAGAGCAACGATTGCAGCAAGCCCAAATCGCTGCTCAAACGACTGGTGAGTTCGCCCGTGCGCCGTTCGGTAAAGAACGCCGGCGACAGGCGAATCAGATGGGCAAACGTGCGGGCGCGCAGCCCCGCAACAATGCGCTCGGTGCACGAACTCAGCAGATACACCTGCACGAAGTTCGCCATGGCCTGCACGGCGAATACCGCCACCAGCCCGATGGCAATGCGATCGAGGGCGAGCTTGTTCTTCTGCTCGAAGGCGGCGTCGAGCAGGTAGCGCATGACCGCCGGAAAGACGAGTCCGGCAGCCGCGGCGATGAGCAGAAACACGAACGCCACGGCCAGCCGAGAAGTATACGGCTTGACGAGTGGCAGCAGTCGCGTGAGTGGTGCCGCAGAAAAGCGCGGGCGCGCCGATGACTCGGCGTCGCCCGCAGGTCCTTCGATGGAGCCGCCGCGTGCGGGAGTGCTACTCACCGCGCGAGTGCGCGATCCACGCCCATGGCCACGAAGAGCAGGGCCAGATACAGCAACGAATACTTGTACACCCACCACGCCGGCGCCGTCCACGGTTGGCCGCGCACGGCCGCAATGCGCACCTTGAGCACGCCCCAGAGCAGCAGCGCGTTGAGCACGACGGCACTCGCCAGGTAGAACAGTCCGAAGGCCCCGTACAACACCGGCATGACCGTGAG
This sequence comes from bacterium, assembly GCA_027484025.1. Lineage (GTDB taxonomy): Bacteria > Gemmatimonadota > Gemmatimonadetes > Gemmatimonadales > Gemmatimonadaceae > Gemmatimonas. Next base: position 11,695 of record JAIXTI010000263.1, on the reverse strand, counting down.
CACCAGCAGAATCACGGTGTACCACACCATCTGATTCATCGTTTCGCGCTCACCCCACACCAGCGGCGCCATGGGCACCTTGGCGCGACCGTAGTCCACCTGCTTGAGCAGCGCGAGCGCCCAGAAGTGCGGCGGTGTCCAGTAGAACACGATGAGAAACAGACAGAGCGCCGTCACGTCGAGCGTGCCCGTCACCGCCGCCCAGCCCACCAGCGGCGGAAACGCACCGGCCGCGCCACCAATGACGATGTTCTGCGGCGAGGTGCGCTTAAGGATGCGCGTGTAGATGAAGACGTAAAAGTAGAATCCGGCGAGCGCGAGCCCGGCGGTGAGCACGTTCACGAAGTGCGCGAGCATCCACGTGGCCAGCGTCGCGCAGAACACGCCGAACGCGAGCACCTGCGTGGGCGTCATGCGTCCGCTGGGAATGGGGCGCAAGCGCGTGCGCGCCATGACGTCGTCGATGTCGCGGTCGATATACATGTTCACCGCGTTCGCGCCGCCGGCCATGAGATAGCCGCCCACCATCACCAGCAGCACCGTCCACAGGCTCGGCGATCCGGCGGCGTACATTGGCGCCGCCGTGGTGACGAGCAACAGCGAAATGATGCGCGGCTTGGTCAGCGCGACGAGATCACGCGACAGCGGCGTATCGGCCGGCGCCGGCACCTGCTTGTCACCGTTCGTGCCGCTCGTCATGGTCCCACCGATAGGAGAAACGCCCGTGGCCATATCAACCGGCCATGGCGCGCCAGGCACCATAGAAAAGAGCCGCCAGACCGCCGATGGGCAGAATGGCCTGAACGACTTCGGCCCACTGACGTGGTGCCGGGACCGCGCTGTTGGTGGGCGCGTCGGGAAGCGTGCGGAAGACCGCGCGCATGATATAGAGCTGGGCTACTGCACAGACGGCGACGGCGACCCAGAACATCGTGGTCGCGGCGGCCGGGGAGAGCCAGGAGTCAATAGGGGAGTTCATGACAAGTGAAAACTAGACAGTGTTCGGTGGTGGTGTACCCCCGTTCCTCGTACTACCATAGCCGAATGGCCAAGCCCCCTGTGTCTGCTTCCGCTGCCTCCGCCCCCGCCGAGCTCCCGCGCTCGCTCGGGCTCTGGAGCGCCATCGCCGTTCTCGTCGGTACGACCATCGGATCCGGGATTTTCCGCTCCCCGGCCGGCATCGCCGACAAGCTCCCGGGGCCGCTGCCGCTCATGGCGGTCTGGGCGGTCGGCGGGCTCTTCGCCCTCTGCGGCGCGCTCACGCTTGCCGAGCTCGCGGGGGCCATGCCGCGCACCGGCGGCTATTTCGTGTACATCCGAGAGGCCTGGGGGCGGCTCCCGGCGTTCCTATACGGGTGGGCCGAGTTCACGCTCATTCGCGCGGCGGCGCTAGGGGGCATCTCGCTCACCTTTGCGCAGTATTTCCTGCGCGCGCTGGGCATCGACCCCAGCATCGCCCCCTACGACGCCTACGCGCACTACATCGCCGCCGGCGCGCTGATCCTCATGGCCACCATCAACGTGGTGGGGCTGCGCTGGGGATCGCTGGTGCAGAATGTCACCACCGTGGCCAAGTACGGCGGGCTCGTCATCATCGTGCTGCTCGCGTTCACGCTGGGGCTCCCCAAGACGGGCGGCTACTTCACCCCCGCCGCGCCGCCGGGCAGCTTCTCGGTGTCGGCGTTCGGCCTCGCCCTGGTGTCGGTGCTTTGGGCCTTCGACGGGTGGGGCGACCTCGCCAAGGTCTCAGGCGAAGTGAAAGACCCGCAGAAGACGCTCCCCAAGGCCATCGTATTGGGCACGCTCGCCATCATCGCCATCTACATCCTGGCCAACCTCGCGTATCTGTCGGTGCTCTCCGTCGACGAAATGCGCAAAGCCCCGCTGGTCGCCGCCGACGTCGCGCTCCGCCTCATCGGTCCCGTTGGCGTGACGCTGGTGTCGCTCACGGTGCTGCTCTCGACCTTCGGCTCGGTGAACGGCTCGCTGCTCACGGGCCCGCGTATCTTCTTCGCCATGGCCGACGACGGCCTGTTCTTCAAGCAGGTGGCCAAGGTGCACCCCACCTTCAAGACGCCGTACGTCGCCATCATCATGACGGGCACGCTGGGCGTGGGCTTCGTGCTGCTGCGCAGCTTCGAACAGCTCGCCGACATTTTCGTCACCGCGAGCCTCGTGTTCTACATCATGAGCATTGGCGCCATCTTCAAGCTGCGCCAGCGTCCCGACTGGAAGCCGCCCGTGAAGACGCCGCTGTACCCGTTCGTGCCGGCACTGTTCTGCCTCGCCGTTCTCTTCCTGCTCGGCAACGCGCTCATGGACCCGGCCCAGCGCATCCCCACGCTCGGCGTCTTCGGCGTGATCCTGCTCGGCGTGCCGGTGTTCTACGCTACGGTGGGTCGGAAACGCGGTTGAACGGCTACTGCGGTTCGGGTTTGAGACGCCACTGCGGTTGATGGACTGCCACTGCGGTTCTGGACCGCCACCGCGGTTGAGGGCCACTGCAGTTCGGGTCCACATGGAAGCGCCCGCCCGGCTATGCCGGGCGGGCGCATTCCTTAGGTGGTTGGACCTCTGCCGCCGCTAGATCGCGTGGGCCCACCGCGTCCCCGCCGCCGCCAAAGTCCAACCACCAAAGGGACACGCCCGCCCCGGCAAAGCCGGGACGGGCGTTTCCATAGCAACCCAAACCGCAGTGTTCCTCAACCGCAGGTGCAGTCCAAAACCGCAGTAGCAATCCAAAGACCGCTGCAGCAGTTCAAACCCGAACCGCAGTCACTCAGTCAAGGCAGTTCAAAAGGTTAGTTGAAGATGTAGCGCAACCCGAGCTGCATACGCCACACGTCGCTCGTCCCCGCCGTGCGCTCGAAGCTCTTGTCGAGCAACTGCGTCGGCGAAATGTTCGTGAAGCGGAACAGCGCGCGGCCCTGCGCGTCGGCACCACGAGCCACCAACGGACGGTTGTTCACCGCACGAAGGCCCTGGCCCCAGTTGTCGTTCAGGAAGTTGCCGAAGTTCAGGATGTCGAGACGCAGCTGCAGCGAGTTCTTCTGGCCGCCAAGGCGGGCGAAGATATCCTGCGTGATGCTCACGTCCGCGTTGTACAGCATCGGGAGGAATACCGCGCCACGCTCGGCGTACTGCCCGCGGCGTGACTTGAGGTACTTGTCCTGATTGATGAACGCTTCGAACGCGTCCTGCTGCTCCTGCACCGTGAACGTGCGCGCACCCGTACCCGTCGACGTGAACTGCTCGAAGTTCATTTCCGAGCGGTCCTTCGGTACGTAGATCAACTCGTTGTTCGCGATGCCGTCGCCATTGAGGTCGCCGGAGATCGTGTAGCTCGTGTTGCCCGCGTTGCGACCTTCGAAGAACACCGAGATGCCCGTCTTGCCGAAGCCGAAGTACTGCTTCTGGTACGACGCCGTCACGAAGAAGCGGTGACCGGCGGCGGTGCCCGAAATGCCCACGCCCGGGTTGTTCGCGTCGAACGTGATCGGATTGCCCGTGAAGCTGCCGGCCGCAATCGATCCCGCGTCGACGGTGTTGCGCGCCATGCCGTAGTTGTACGCGGCCTTGGCGAAGAAGCCACCCGTGAACGCCTTCTCGAGCGAGAACGACGTGTTCCACGCCGAACCCACATCCTGGTTCTTCAGGACGATCGCGTTCTGCACGTTGCAATTCAGGCGGACCTGCAAGCCGGCGGCCGGGCAGGTGTCGCTGTAGCGCGGGCGACGATCGGCACCCGTGAACGCGCCCGTCGGGCCCGCCAGGTTCGCGTCGATGTAGTACACACCGTTCACGTCCGTGCTGTACAGGAACTCGGCCGTCGCGTTGAGGCCCCAGAAGATGCGGCGGTCAACCGCAAGGTTGGAGCGCCAGATCTGCGGGAACTTGAAGTCCGGGTCCGTCAGCGCGAGTTCGTACTGCGCCGCCGGCGCGCCCGTCACCGTTGCCGGCTTGTAGGCATCAGGGTTCGGGTTGAACGGACGGTTGCGCGTGTTGTCCACCGACTCGAAGCCCGTGAGCACACCGTTGTTGCCGATCTGGTTCGAGATCCACACGTACGCCGGACGGCCCGTGAAGATGCCCGAGCCACCGCGAATCTGCGTCTTCTGGTCGTTGTTCACGTCCCAGTTGAAGCCGAGGCGCGGCGAGAAGAGCAGGTTGGCGTCGGGGAGCTTCTGCGTCTGGAACTGCACGTCGCGGCGGTTCTCGTCGCGGAACGTGAGGCTGTTCGCCTGCGCGTTCGTGAAGCCCGTCTTGCCGAACACCGGCACATCCACGCGGAGGCCGGCGGTGAAGCGGAGGTTGTCGCGCATGCGGAATTCATCCTGCGCGTACACGCCGCCATACATCACTTCGAGCGGCTGAATGGGCTTTTCCTGCCCCGGGATGTTCGCCCAGCGCACCTGGAAACGGCGCGCCGTGATCGGCGACGTCGTGCGGTTCGGGTTGGCCAGGAAGTCGTTCGCGTCGGCGTAGAAATCGGCGAGCGAATTGTACACGTACGAGCTCTGCGAACCCGGGAAGAACACGTTCTCCGACTCGTAGCGCTCGAACGAGCCGCCGATCGTGAACTCATGGCGATCACGCGAGATCGTCAGGTTGTTCTGCAGCTGGAAGCTCTTGTAACGCAGTTCGTTGTTCGGCGTGAACGGCTCGAAGCCGAACGACGTGTAGGCGGTGCCTTCCTGCAGGATGTCGACGAACGGGAACACCGTTCCACGCGAGGCGCGGCTTTCATCCTGCGACGTGAAGCCGATGATGAAGTTGTTCGCCATCCGGTCGCCGAACAGCGAGTTCCATTCACCCACGACGCTGCGGATGTTCTCCTTGATCTGGTAGTTCGAGTTCTGGAAGGAGAGGAACGTGTTGTTGTTCGCACGACCAAAACCGAGCGACGCCGACGTGGAGAGGTTGATGTCGGAGTTCGAGTTCAGGGCGGTGAAGCGCAGGCTGAACTTGTTCTTGTCGTTCAGGTTGTAGTCGAGGCGCGTAAGGAAGCGCTGCGACGGCGTTTCGTTGTCGTAGCCCGAGTAGGGACCCGTCTCGTAGTTGAACTTGTCGCGCAGGAACGTCGACAGGTTCGTCAGGTCCGACGCCAGCACGCGCGTCGTGTTGCCCGTGACCGCCTGTCCACCCGTGTTCGCCAGGCGAAGGATACCGGGCTGCGTCTGCTTGTCCTCTTCGTAGCTGGTGAAGAAGAAGAGCTTGTCCTTGATGATCGGACCGCCGAGGCGGGCACCGACCTGCGCGTAGTTGAACGTGCCGGGGTTGAACGCGACCGCGCCGGCCTGACGACCGACGAGGTCTTCGTTGCGCATGAAGTAGTAGGCCGAACCAGTGAACTGGTTCGTACCCGAGCGCGTCACGGTGTTCACACCGGCGCCCGTGAAGTTGCCCTGACGCACGTCGTACGGCGCGATGTTGACCTGAATCTGGTCGATGGCGTCGAGCGAGATCGGCGCGACACCCGTACGGTCACCCGGCTGGCCACCAAGGCCGAACGAGTTGTTGAAGTACGAGCCGTCGACCGTGATGTTGTTGAGGCGGTTGTCCTGGCCGGCGAAGCTCGAGCCGCTCGCCTGCGGCGTGAGGCGCGTGAAGTCGCCGATACGACGCGAAATGGTCGGCAGCGCTTCGATCGTCGCGCGGTTCACCGAGGTGGCGGCGCCGGTGCGCGTCGTGCTCAGCGCGTTGGCGTCGGCCTGCGTGGTGAGCCCCTGCAGCTGCACCGCCGCCGTGGCCAGCTTGAGGCGCACGTCGGCGGTCACGCCGAGCGTGAGGCCCGGGACTTCGCGGGTTTCCTTGCGGTAGCCGAGAGCGCTGGCCGTGATCTGGTACGGACCGCCGATACGCATACCGATGATGGCAAAGCCACCGTCAGCGCGGGTACCGGTGCTGTAGCGCGTCCCCGACGGCGCGTGCACCGCGTCGATCCGGACGTTCTCAATGGGCTTGCCGGATGAGTCGGTTACGGATCCGCGAATCGCGGACGTGGTGACCTGCGCCTCCAGGGGGCGGGCGCTCGCCACGGCAAGCACCGCCACGGCGAGAGCCATCCAGGCGCGCGTCGCACGCCGGACCATCTGCATCATGAAAAACTCCTGAATCTTTGGAGGGGTTGCGCTCGGCCCGACGGGGCAGGGCCGTTTGTTCAGAAAGCGCCGAGCACTGGAAATTTAATGAATCCGGCCGCTCCGGCAGCGCCCGCTCGGCGGCTCCCACCCGACGTTACCAACCCGTTGCCAACCCCAGAAGCCGGCCGCGGGCACCACCGGCCGCACCCCGACGTTGGCTTGTAGCGCCTTCCGGGTCCACCTAGCTTTGTAGGGCTGTGACCGTTGGTTGGAGGCTGCTGTTTTCATCTTTAGGAACGTTTGGGTTGCGCGACCTGCGCCATTCCCTTTTTCAAACACCATGCGAATCTCACGTTGGCTTAACGTCGCCCTGGCGGCGTTCGGCCTTGCTCTCGTCCCGGCCACGCACGCGTGGGCCCAGGGAACGACAACCGGCGCCATCGCCGGCCTCGTGTCCGACCCCAAGAAGGCGCCCGTCGCCAACGCCCAGATCGAGGTGATCAACAAGGCGAACGGCGCCCGTAGCGCGGGCACCACCCGCGACAACGGCCGCTACTTCATCCCCAACCTCGAAGTCGGCCAGTACACGGTCAACGTGCGCCGCATCGGCTTCAAGCAGTACACGGCACCGAGCGTCACCGTCAGCCTGACGCAGACCACTCCGCTCAATGTCGAGCTGGAAGAGCAGGCGGCGCAGATCGCCGGCATCACCACCCGCGCGGCGGCCGCAACGTCGGACTTCGCCGCCACCCGCACCGGCGCCCAGACGGTCATCTCCGACACGCTCACGCGTCGCCTGCCGACGCTGAACCGCGACATCTCGGACCTCGCGCGCAACTCGCCGCAGGTCAGCGTCAACGCCGACGGTCGTATTTCCGCCGCCGGCCAGAACAACCGCTTCAACAACATCCAGATCGACGGTGTCTCGCTCGCCAATCGCTTCGGCCTTGGCGGGTCGCCGACCGTCGGTGCGCAGGTCGGTGGCCGTGCGCTGCCGCTCGACGCCATCAAGGAATTCCAGATCCTCGTCTCGCCGTACGATGTGCGTCAGGGCAACTTCACCGGCGCGCTCATCAACGCCGTGACGCAGTCGGGCACCAATGAGTTCAAGGGCTCGGCCTTCGTGTACTACCGCGACCAGCAGATGGGGCGCGATACGTCGGTCATCCGCAACGCGCCGTTCCTGCGTCGTCAGCTCGGCTTCTCGGTCGGCGGCCCGATCATCAAGAACAAGCTCCGCTTCTTCGCCAGCGTCGAAACGTCGCAGCAGAATTCGCCCGCGGGCGGACCGTTCTTCGATCCGTCGTCGCCGACGGGGCTGATCAACTCCCCGGTCGCCACCGCGCGTATCACGCAGGCGCAGGTCGACTCGTTCACGAACAGGCTCACGGGCTTCGGCATCAATGCCGGCTCGCTCGCCATTCAGCAGAACGAAAACCCCCTGCTGAACACGTTCGCTCGTCTCGACTATCAGATCAGCGACAAGCACCGCCTGGTTCTGCGCAACATCTACAACGACCAGGAACAGTACGACTTCTCGCGTTCGCTCGGCACGATGGCCTTCACGTCGAACGGCTTCCCGCGCACTGAAAAGTCCAACCAGCTCGTGGCGCAGGTATTCTCGAACTTCGCCAACGGCTTCTCCAACGAATTCACGCTCGGCCTCACCAACACGCGCTTCAAGCGCAACCCGCCGGTGCTCGCGCCGATGGTGACGGTGAGCAACATCGGCGGCACGGGCTCGGGCATCGGCTTCCGCGCTGGCACCGAAAACAGCTCGCAGGGTAACGAGCTTCGCGAAGACCTGATCGAACTGTCGAACAACTTCACGATGCCGTTCGGCAACCACCTCGTGGCTGTCGGCACGCGTAACGAGATCTACAAGGTCTACAACGCCTTCCTGCAGAACTCGTACGGCAACTACACGTGGAACTCCCTCGCCGACTTCGTGAACGGCACGCCCGCCGCGTCGTTCGCCGGTTCGGGCAGCCTCGGTGGTGACGTGGCCGCGCAGTTCCAGGCCGCGCAGCTCGGCGCCTACATTCAGGACCAGTGGTCCGTCACGCCGCGCGCGACGATCACCTACGGTCTGCGTGTGGACGTGCCGGTGTTCTTCGACAAGCCGTCGTACGCCCCGCGCGTCGAGCAGGCGTTCGGCTTCGACACCCGCGAACTGCCCTCGGGCAACCTGCAGTTCTCGCCGCGTGTCGGCTTCAACTGGGACGTCACGGGTGATCAGGTCAACCAGCTCCGTGGTGGCGCCGGTCTCTTCCAGGGTATCCCGGCGTATGTGTGGATGTCCAACCAGTTCCAGAACAGCGGTGTCGGCCTCGCGCAGTTCACCTGCGGTGGTACGGTGCTCGCGGCCAACGGTCCGTCGCCGGCCTTCAACCCGGCGCCGCAGTCGCCGCGTGCTTGCGGCACGCGCGCGAACGGCACGCCCGGCATCAGCCTCGACAACGCGACGGCCTTCGGTGCCGTCAACGTGGCCGACGCCGAGCTCAAGTTCCCGCAGCTGCTCCGCGCGACGCTTGGCTATGACCGCAAGCTCCCGGGCAACATTGTCGCGACGTTCGACGGTCTGTACTCGCGCAGCGTCAACAACTTCTTCTACACCAACCTCAATGTGCCGCAGACGGCGCTGGCCACGAGCATTCATGGTCGCACGGTCTTCTCGCCCATCGGGTTGACCGCGACCACCGCGCTGGTGCGTCCGGCGCCGGCGTTCGACGACGTGCTCCGTCTGCAGAACCAGAGCAAGGATTACTCGTACAGCCTCACGGGCGGTCTCCGGAAGCGGTTTGAGGGTGGCTTTGAAGGCGGCGTCGCCTACACGTACAGCCGCGCCTTCGCGGTGTCCGACCTCACCTCGTCGGTCGCGCTGTCGAACTGGCGCTTCGCCCGCGCGTACTCGGGGCTCCAGTCGGAACAGCGCGTGCTCACGTCGATCTTCGACCAGCCGCACCGCCTGCTCATCAACGGCACCTACACGGCGCCGTGGAAGGACAACCAGACCAGCTTCACGTTCTACTACAGCATGCAGTCGGGCACTCCGTTCGGCTACGTGTACGGCGGAACGGCGGCCGGCCGTGGCGACATGAACGGCGACGGCTTCGTCGGCAACGACATGATCTACATCCCGACGGGCCCGACCGATCCGAAGATGACCTTCCAGCAGACGACGTTCGCTGGTCAGACCCTCACGCCCGCAACACAGGCTGCGACGTTCGACGCGTTCGTCTCTGGCAACGAGTGCCTCAACAAGCAGCGCGGCCGCATCATGGACCCCATGTCCTGCCGCAACCCGGCGTTCACGCGCTTCGACGTGACCATCGAGCAGCAGCTGCCGCACATCGCCAACGAGCGCGTCTCGCTCCGCGTCGACATCTTCAACTTTGCCAACCTGCTCAACCGCAGCTGGGGCAAGGTGCGCGTGGCCACGAACAACTCGACCGCCACGCTGCTCAACGTCGGCGCCATGTCGAGCACGGACGTCGCCACGCAGGTCCCGTCGATGACGTTCACGAACAACTTCAACCCGCGCTTCACGAACACGAGCTTCACGCAGTTCTATCAGATTCAGACGAGCTTGCGGTTCGCGTTCTAAAAGCGGTTGAACAACGGGGGCTGGTCCGTCGGTCTACTGGCCGACGGCACTAGCCCTCAGGAAAAAGAACGTAAGGACAAAGGAAGAAGCGCGGTTCGGTCCACCGGGTACCACAGTTGTGGTTCCCCAGCGGATCGAACCGCGCTTCTTCCTTTATCCTTGCTTTCTTTGCCCTGAGGGCTCGATCCGTCGGCCAGTGGACCGCCGGACCAGCCCCCGTCGTTCACCCGCCGCCCAATCTCAAAAGATCTTGAGATTGATGTACTTCCGCGGATTCGCCTTGATATCGATCATCAGCGAATCCATCCTCGCCAGCAGCGTGTCCACCCGCGCGTACACCGCCGGGTCGTTCATCAGTTTCCCCGCCGTGCCCGGGCCACTGTTCACCTTGGTGATCAGCCCCTGCACCTGGCTGTTCGTCGCCGACAACTCCTTCGACAGCTGCTCGAAGCTCGCACTCGTGGCCCGCAGGTTCACGAGCGTCGAGTCGACCTTGGCGCTGTCCACCGACGACAGCGTCTTGCGGAGCTGCAACTGGGTGAGCGTGAGCTGACGCGACTGCTCCGCCGTCACGCTGCTCAGCTGCGCCACGAGCTTTGTCAGATCGGCGATCATCTGGCGCGAATCCTTCACGCCGCCGCCCTCCACGTACTGCAGGCGGGCTTCGTCGCTCAGAGCGCGCACGTTGAGCGCAATCGAATCGCCCTTCGACAAGAGCGCTGCTACCCCTGGCGAGCCTGTGCCGGTGGGAATCGTATCGCCCGATGCCATCTTGCCCTCGACGCCCTTCACCGGCGTCAGCGCGATGAGCATGTCACCAAAAATGCCGTTCGCTTCGACCGTCGCCGTGGTGCCGGTGGGGATCTTGAACTCGTCCTGCACCTGGTACGTCACCACGATCGTGCCGTCAGGAATGAGCTCCACCTGTTGCACGAAGCCCACCTGCACGCCGGCCAGCAGCACCGGCTGCCCCTGCTTGAGCCCCGCGCCCCACGGGAAGCGCGAGTACATGGGATAGCCTTTGGACAGGCCGCCGCGGGCAATCCAGATGGTGCCGCCAAGGGCAATCACAATGCCCACCAGCAGTTCGTCGCGTCTCTTTGTCGTCATGATCGAAATATGGGTTCAGGCGGTAGCCGAGCGGCCACTAGGCCTGGATGAACGGGGCGAGGACAGCTGCAACGATCGCGTCGAGCACGAGAATGGAGACCGAGGCGATCACGACGGCCAGCGCCGTCGAGCGACCCACCCCCTCGGCGCCCGCTTCCGTTACGTAGCCTTCGTACGAGCACACGAAGGAAATGGCGGCGCCGAAGCAGAGCGCCTTGATGAGCGAGTACACCACCTGAAAGGAGGTGAACGCGAGGCGCAGGCCGCTCAGGTAGTCCGCCGTGCGGACGTCGGTGGCGAGCACCAGCGTGGCCCACGCACTGAAAATCGCCGTGGCGTTGGCCAGCACCGTGAGTACCGGGAGCATGACGAGCGCGGCCATGACGCGCGGCAGCGCCAGATACGCCACCGGATCGAAGCTCAGTGTTTCGAGGGCATCGATCTGCTCGGTGACGCGCATGGTACCGATTTCGGCGGTCATGCGCGCCCCCACGCGCCCCGTGAGCACCAGCGCCGTCAGCAGCGGGCCGAGCTCGAGCACGATGGACTGGCGCACGATGAGCCCGACCACCGACATCTGGACGCCGGGGAAGAGCTGGTACCGTGTCTGGAAGGCGGTCACGCCACCAAGAAAGGCCGCGACGATGACCGCCAGCGGCACCGAGTCGACGCCAATGTTGCGCATCTGCCGGATGAACTCCGGCACCCAGGTGCCGGGATCGCGCAGGCCGCGTACGATGTCGCGCCCGAAATAGGCCCGCCGCCCGAACGCGTGCAGCAAGCCGCCGATGCGTCCCTGGGCAAAACGCACCGCAAAATCGATGGGCATCAGGTCGAGCTGGAGATGGAGTAGGGCAGGGGCGTCAGGTGCGCACCCTCGACATCAGAATAATGG
>JAIXTI010000239.1 GCA_027484025.1 bacterium | reverse complement strand
TGGGGAACACGGCGGTTTGGGTCTCTTCGGAAGGCGCCGACCGGCTTCGCCGGTTCGGCGCCGTTCTCTGGTGGTTGGGTAACTGCCACTGCAGTTGCAGTGAGACAACCACCAAGGAATGCGCCCGCCGGCAAAGCCGGCGGGCGCCTCCATATCAACCCCAACTGCAGTGTTCCTCAACCGCGGTTGCGGTCCTGAACCGCAGGTGCAGTCCATCAACCGCAGTAGCACTTCCAAACCCGAACCGCAGTAGCAGGCAACCCCAACCGCCGTACTGCAGAATCAGAAGACCGCGTGTTCTCCCCGGTCGTCAGCGATCTCGCCCCGCAGCAACCGCGCGTAATGCGACGCCAATGTCTCGCCCCCGAACGACGGCGTCGCGTCGGCATCATAGCGTTGCGCCACCGGGTCCCAGAGCAACATCGACTCCGTCGCGTAGTAACGGCCAATCGCTGCGAACTCCGCTTTGTCGAGCAGCGGCGGGATGAAGGTGCCGAGCGTACGCAGCACGCCAATGATGACGTCGAACATCGCCACCGGAACGCGGGTGAAGCGCGGCGGCTTGCCGGCGAGTGTGAAGAGCAGCTCGCCCTGTTCACGCAACGTCACGGCGGGACCGGGGCCCCCAATGGGCAGCACGCGATTCGCGCGTGACGCATCAGTAAGACAAGTCGCGAGGAACTCGGCGAGATCGTCGTCACTGATGGGCTTGCAGGCCGTAAGCGTGCCGTCGCCGAAGAGCAGAAAGGGCTTGCCCTGTTGCACGCGCTTCACCTGTCCCGAAATGCTCTTGAAGAACGCGGTGGGACGCACGATGGAGTACGTGAGCCCCGAGGTCATGAGCGCCTTCTCGAATGCGAGCTTCGCGTGTTGAAACGCCAGCAACGGCTTCTGTACGCAGATGGCCGACAGCAACACGAACTGCGGTACGCCTGCAGCCTTCGCGGCCTGTAGCACATGCTGCTGCGCATCATGGTCGACGACCCACGCATCCTGCGGCCCACCGGTGCGCGACGCCATGCAGCTCACCACGGCATCGAAGCGTTCACCGCAGAACCCGTCGCGCACGACGCTCTCGGCCTTGGTCACGTGGCCCGTGCGCACGGTGGCGCCGGGAATCACCACGTCGCGGCCGCGCTTGGCGCGCACGAAGCACACCACTTCGTGTCCATGCCGCACGAGCGCACGCACCGTGGCGCGGCCAATGGTGCCGGTGGCACCGACCATGAACACGCGCTTGCGGGGCGCCGCAGGGGTCGTATTGGGCTCTGCCCGCAACTGCGCCAGCAGCGCGCGCCCTTCGGGCCAGTCGCCCAGTCCGCTGTCACCATTGATGTGTCCGCGCGGGCCGACATCGACGAACTCGCTTCCCCACGCCGCAGCATACGCACGGGCCGTTTCGATCGTGCAATACTCGTCGTTCGTGCTGGCTACGACGATACTGCGAAACGGGAGTCGTTGCAGCGGCACCGGCGAAAACCCCGTGGGGCCCGCCGGATAGGCGGGGCCATCAGGATCGCTCGGCGCCACCAGCAGGGCGCCGCGCACCTTGGCCAGTGCGGCCGGACTCGCGCTGCGTGCCCATGCGGCCACCGTGATATTCGATGAGCTGTGCGCTACGAGCACCACGGGCCCGTCGTGCGCAACAACTGCAGCGTCGAGCACGGCAACCCAATCGCTGCAGCGGGGCGTCGCCCAGTCGGCCTGCACGAGGCGTCGACAGGTGGGGTCGGTGCGCTCCCACACACTCTGCCAATGATCGGGGCCGGAGTTATGGAGCCCCGGCAGCAGGAAGGCGGTAATCGGCGTCATGGCCGTCAAAGATAACGCGCGACTGCTGGCGACCGGAGCGCCACCAGCGGAAATTGAAGCACGCCGTTCACACTCCCTTTCGTCTCGAGCGCCCGCGTATGCCCTCCGTCCTTCCCACGCCCATTGTCAGCACCGCATGGCTCGCCGAGCATCTGCACGAGCCGTCGCTGCGCGTGTACGACGCCAGCTGGTATCTGCCGTCGGCAGGGCGGAACCCGCGCGAGGAGTTCGCCACCGCACACATCCCCGGCGCCGTCTACGCCGACCTCGACGCGCTCGCCGACGAGACCGCCCCCTTTCCCCACACGCTCGCGGCCCCTAGCGTGCTCGCGCAGCGCCTGGGCGCACTCGGCATTGGCGACGATACCCTCGTGGTCGTCTACGACAACTCCGGCCAGCACTTCAGCGCCCCGCGCCTCTGGTGGATGATCAAGACGCTCGGCCACCAGAACGTCGTCGTCCTCGACGGTGGCCTGGTGGCGTGGCAGCGGGAGCAGCGCCCCGTCTCGACGGAAATCACGTCGTACGCACCCGCGCAGCTCACACCAACGTTCGACGGCACACGCTGGCGCGATCTCGAAGCCATGCGTGCGACTGTCAGTGGTGGAGGCGAGCAGGTGGTCGACGCGCGTTCACTCGGACGATTCAGCGGCAGCGAAGCCGAGCCACGCGCCGGTGTGCGTGGTGGACACATGCCCGGCGCACATCATGTGCACTACGCATCGGTGGTGAACAGCGACGGTACCCTCATGCGCCCCGACGATCTGCGTGCACGCTTCATCGATGCCGGTGTCGACATCAACGCGCCCATTACCGCGAGCTGCGGCACGGGCATCACCGCATGCGCCGTGTTGCTCGCACTCGATGTAGCCGGCGCCAAGCAGACCGCGCTCTACGACGGCAGCTGGACCGAGTGGGGCAGCCAGAGCGATACGCCGGTCAGTACCGGCTGACGGCGTTAGTCGGGCGTTACTCGATGATCTGCGTACGCGTGATGTAGTCGAGCGCCGGAAACCATCGCGTGAAATAGCGGTTCCCCTGACGCACACCGCGGCTGGCGTTCGGCTCTTCGCCATACTCGGCGTTGAGCTTCTCTACCACATCCATGCCTTCCACGACGGTGCCGAAAGGCGTGAAGAGTTTCTGACCGTCCAGCTTCTGCGCGTTCTCGCCCGTGCTGATGAACAGTTGCGTCGAACGTGAGTGTGGTCCGTTGGCGGCAAACGCTACGGTGCCTTTGCGGTTGCTGGTGCGCATCACGTCGTCGGCAAAGGTGGCGGTGTCCCAGACGGCGTTGACATCGGGATTGCCATGAATGCCGAACTGCGCAATGAACCCCGGCACCATGCGAAAGAAGCGTACATCGGCGAAGTAGCCGTTGGAGACCAGCTCGAAAAAGCGGTCGGCCGAATGCGGCGCGAGGGCGCGCTTTACCTGCACGACGAACGGTCCTTTGCTCG
>JAIXTI010000164.1 GCA_027484025.1 bacterium | reverse complement strand
GCACCATGGACGCATCGGTAACCTCGTTCTGTCGGATGCAGTTCGGGAGTCGCAGCTTAACGACACCGGGCGGAATTCAGGATTGCGGCGGGGGTCATCCGCATCGTGCTTCGACAGTCGTAAAGCCCGAACCGGCCTAGCGCGGATCGAACGCCGGTCAATGTGCCGTCGATGGTGAAAAGCCAGATTCCAGCGCTCGGCCAGCGCTTGCATCTGTGAAGCACAGGCTGGAATGATGCAAATCATCCATCAGCTGGAAGATTTGCAATGTTGGATCGACGCCTGAGCCATGCGCTGGTCGAGGCTTTGCAGCGCAGTCCTGCAGTCGGCCTCATTGGTCCTCGGCAAGTGGGAAAGACCACCCTTGCGCATGCGATGGCCGAGGGCCGCGTTCCGCCGCCGGTGTTTCTCGACCTGGAGCGGCCGGCGGATCGGGCACGACTCGCCGATCCCGAGGCTGCACTCGTCGCGCTCGCCGATCGCCTGGTCGTTCTGGACGAAATCCAGCGCGCGCCGGAGCTTTTCACCGTGTTGCGGGTTCTGATCGACGAACGCCGACGCAGTGGGCGTCGCCACGGACACTTTCTGGTGCTGGGGTCCGCCTCGGTCGATCTGCTGCAGCAATCCTCGGAGACGCTGGCCGGGCGCATCGAGTATCTGGAGCTCGGTGGCTTCGATCTGCTGGAGGTCGGCAGCACCAGCACCGACAGGCTCTGGTTGCGTGGCGGTTTCCCCGAGTCCTTTCTCGCACTCGGCGACGCTGCCAGCTTGATCTGGCGACAGCAGTTCGTGACGACTTACCTCGAACGCGAGATCTCCACCTTTGCGCCCAGACTCCCGCGCGAGAGCCTGCGGCGCTTCTGGACCATGCTCGCCCATGAGCAGGGCGCCGAGTTCAATGCGGCGCGACTGGCTGCTGGTCTTGGCGTGTCTGCGCAGACCGTGTCGCGCTATCTGGACCTGCTGGTGGACCTGATGCTGGTCCGCCGCTTGCCGGCATGGTTCGAGAACGTCGGCAAGCGTCTGCGCAAGTCGCCGCGCACCTACCTGCGCGACAGCGGCATCGTGCACGCCCTGCTCGGCATCGACACGCTGGACGCCTTGCTCGGGCACCCGGTGTGCGGCGGCAGCTGGGAGGGCTTCGTGCTCGACAACGTGATTGCCGCTGCCGATCCCGCCTGGCAGCCGTATTGGTATCGAACCAGCGCAGGCGCGGAAATTGACCTGTTGCTGATCGGACGCGAACGAATCGCCATCGAGGTCAAGCGCTCGACCGCACCCGCCGTGTCCAAGGGCTTCCACAACGCCTGCGACGACGTTGGCGCCCATCGACGCTGGGTGATCTACCCCGGGCGCGACAGTTATCCCGGGCCTCATGGCGTGCAGGTACTGACCCTGACTGACGCGATGACCCAGCTTGCGGGCGCGGCCAGCGACCAGCCGGCCTGAGTTCGTTCTTTTCCGCGGGACCGGCCCGCCGCGGGTGGGCCAAACCACCCGCGGCGCGACCGGCTACACCTGCATCACTCCACCACCACCCGATCCGTTCGCCCGCGCCCGAAGGTCTCCGGCTGATACATCTCCTCGGCGTGGGTGGGCGGCACCACGAAATGTCCCGGGGTGGTGGCGCGGGCGACGTAGCTGTAGCTGTGGACGCCTTCCCAGAGCAGCGAGGTGAAGGCCTCGACGCGGTCGTCGCGCAGGTTCTGGTGTTCGTACCACGGCCGGAACCACCACCAGTAGGGCTGTTTGCTGGCCTCGGTCGGGTCGGGTGGGAGCTGTTCGCTGACCGCCAGCGCGGGATTGATGGCTTCGAGGCCTGCCGGCAGTGGGTCGACCAGGGCGACGTGCAGGCGGCGGGCGGTGGCGACCATCGACAGTTGCACGCGGACTTTGGCGCCGGCGCGGATGCGCCAGGTGCCGTCGGGGTCCTGGCGGACGTCGGCCGGGTCGTCGACGGCTTCGTAGCGGCGTTCGACCGCAAAGCCATAGTCCGCCGGCGCCAGCTTCAGGTCGCGCGGGGCGTAGTCCAGGCCGATGCGGTAGTACATGCGGCCGGGTCCGTCCTTCTGCAGCAGTAGGTCGCGGCGCTCCTGCTTGACCAGCTCGGCCATCGGCACGTGGGCGTGGAAGCGCTCGGTGCTGCGGCCGCGGAAGGGGTGTTCGCCGACCATCGCGCGGTCGAGCCAGACGCGGGCGACGAAGTCGGGCGTGACGCCTTCGCGGACGTGGAAGTAGCGATCCAGCGCCAGCAGGATGAAGGCGTTCTCCTGCGTATTGCCCCAGCGCCCCTGTACGCGATGGCCGAGCAGGCCGCGGACCAGTTTCTCGATCAGGTCGTGCTGCGGACGGACCTGTAGCAGCGCTTCCAACACCACGCCGTCGCCGCGCCGATCCGAGTGCAGCAGCACATGGCCGGCCTGTTCGCTCATGCCGGTGACGAAGTGCGCGGCAGCGGCGGTTTCGGTGATGCGGTTGCCGAGATGACGCAGCAGGCGCTCGACGGCGGCCGTGTCCTTGCCGGCCTCCAGCGTCGGCAGCAGCCAGCCGATCGCCTCGATGCCGAAGCGGTCCAGATCGTTCACTTCGGCGAGCAGCGCTTGCGCCTGCTTCAGGTCGGAATCGCCGAACTGGCGACGCACTTCGAGCGCGTAGGCGCGCAACACGCGGCGGCTGTCGGCGTCGTACCAGTCGGGCAGGTGGCTCTTGATCTCGCGCAGGTACGCGGTCGAGCGCTCCCGGACCTGTG
>JAIXTI010000015.1 GCA_027484025.1 bacterium | reverse complement strand
TGCCTGGAACGAGAACGCACCTGCTGCTCCCGCCGCGCCCGCGAAGAAGAAGGCGAGTACCCGAAAGAGCGCCAAGTAATACTCCCGCCTAACGAGAACACACTGTGATCCTTCCCCGTCCTGGCGCCGAAGGCGCCCCGTACGCCTTCAAGCCGCGCTACGACAACTATGTCGGCGGCCAATGGGTAGCCCCGGCCGATGGCCGCTACTTTGCCAATGCCTCGCCCGTGAATGGACAAGTGCACTGTGAAGTCGCGCGCTCGTCGGCTGGTGATCTCGAGCTGGCGCTCCATGCCGCCCACGCGGCGGCCCCGGGCTGGGGTCGGACGCCGGTCGCCGAGCGGGCGCAGGTGCTCATGCGTCTCGCCGACCGTATCGAAGCGAACATCGCGCTGCTCGCGTGGGTGGAAACGTGTGACAACGGCAAGCCGATTCGCGAAAGCACCTTCGTCGATCTGCCCATGGTGGTGGATCACTTCCGCTACTTCGCGTCGGCCGTCCGCGCGCAGGAAGGAAGCACGTCAACGATCGACGAAGGTACAGTGAGCTATCACTTTTTCGAGCCGCTTGGCGTGGTGGGGCAGATCATTCCGTGGAATTTCCCGTTGCTCATGGCCGCGTGGAAACTCGCTCCGGCGCTGGCCGCCGGAAACTGCGTCATTCTCAAGCCGGCTGAGCAAACACCGGTTTCGATTTTGGTGCTTATGGAGTTGATCGGCGACCTGCTGCCGCCGGGTGTGATCAACATCCTGAACGGCTTCGGCGAGGAGATCGGACGATTGCTGGCCAGCAGCCCGCGCATAGCGAAGATCGCCTTTACGGGATCGACCGCGACGGGCAGCGAAATTCTGGCCATGGCTGCGCGCAACATCATCCCGTCGACGATCGAACTCGGTGGCAAGGCGCCCAATATCGTCTTTGCTGACGTGATGCAGCAGGACGAGGGATACATCAGCAAGTGCATTGAAGGGGTCCTCAACACCTTCTTCAATCAGGGTGAAACGTGCACGTGCCCTTCGCGTCTCTTGGTGCACGAAAGTATCTTCGACGCCTTCATGGCGCGTTTGCTGGAGCGCGCGAAGGCCATGACGCAGGGTGATCCGCTCTCCATGATGACCATGGTGGGTGCGCAGGCATCGAAGGAACAGTACGACCGCATTTTGGAGTACCTGGAGATCGCCAAGGCGGAAGGTGCCGAGGTCCTTCTGGGCGGTGGACCGGCCACGGGGCTGCCGGAGGATCTCTCCTCGGGCTGGTACATCCAGCCGACGTTGCTCAAGGGGCGCAACGACATGCGCGTCTTCCAGGAAGAGGTCTTCGGTCCCGTACTTTCCATCACGACGTTTGCCACTGATGATGAGGCGCTCGCCATTGCGAATGATTCGCAGTACGGCCTCACGGCCGGTGTATGGACTCGCGAGCTCAATCGGGCCATGCGCATGGCGCGCAACATTCAGGCCGGGCGCGTGTGGCTCAACTGCTATCACGCCATGCCCGCACACACGGCCTTCGGTGGATACAAGAAGTCCGGCTTCGGGCGCGAGGGGCACAAGTCGGCTATCGAATCGTATCAGCAGGTGAAGAACGTGATTCTCAGCAGTACGGAAGCTCCGCTCGGCTTCTTCTAGGCCGCTGCCCAACGCCAACGCCCCCGGGTGCCGTGCACCGGGGGCGTTTTCCTATGAGTCGTGAACGCTACCGCACTACATCCAACCGATTCCGCGCAGAGACCACGGGGCATTCCACACCTTCACCATGTGCTTCACCTTGTCGTGCTCATCCATGGTGAGCGCGTACACGTAATCGGCGTCGACGGAGCGACCGGTGGGTGGCACGGGTCCGCCCTCGCCAGCGTGCGTCACGTTGACGACCGCAAAGAACAGCGCGGTGCGATTAGCTTCGTCCCACGCCGCCGACTTGATCGAGTAGGTGACGCCCACGAAAGGGCCGTGGCCGAGCATGGTCCACCACGTCACGTAGCCTTCGACGGTGGTGATCCCCTCCAGCGGTTCGCACTGCCCCTCGAACGTAGCACCGGCGGCGGTGAAGGCGCTGCAGGCATCCCACCCCTTCAGCCCTTCGCATGCGTGGAAGAATTGGGTAGCGTTCTCGAATGCGGTCATGGGGTACAACTCCGTGAAGAGAGAGGCACAGCTATTTTTTCCGCGTTGGGTGGAGCGGGCGTGACGGTGCGCACAAAATTGTGCGGGGGTGTCGCATGGCGCCAGCACTCTGCCCGGTTCGCCGAGCACGTTTCGTAGTGTTCTACCGGTTTGTCGTTCCCACCTGACACCATCCTACCCTTCATGTACTCCCCTGTTTGCGGTGCACCACGGTCCGTCGTGCTCTTGACGATGCTGACCTCTTCTCTCGTCGCCACGCCGCACGTGGCATTGGCGCAAGCCGGTGGTAGAAGCGCTGCCGGTACTGCGGCCCCCGCGGCGTCCGCCGCGCTTCCCAAGGGCCCGCGCGCCATGATGCTCGGCGATTGGTATCGCGTGGTGAATGTGGGATCTCCCGCCGTGTCTCCCGATGGTAAGCGGGTCGCGATGACGGTCACCAAGACCGTCGAAAGCGAGAACCGCCGCCACAGCGAGATCTGGGTAGTGAACACGGCCGGTGGTGATCCGCAGCGGTGGACCTCGCCCAGTACCGAAAGCAGCAATCCCCGTTGGTCGCCCGACGGCAAGTATCTGTTCTTCACCTCGACACGAACGGGCGGGAAAGGGAACACGTGGGCCATTCGCCTCGATCAGCCGAGTGGCGAAGCGGTGCAGGTGCCGGAGTATCCCACGGGCTCCATGCCGGCCGACGCTTCGTTCGCGGTGTTTGCCGACGCGGCCTCGCCGGCGCCTCAGGTCGCGAGCAGCGATCCGTTCAACAGCATGCCCGCCATGGCGCGTCCGCCGTACGACGCGATCACGCGGCCTGCAGCGTCGGCGCGCTTCGATGGGCGCCATGTCGTCGACATGACGTACAAGAACAACGGCACCGGCTTCGTACCGGGACGTCGCACGCCGCGTTCGTGGCGGCCGCAGCAGCTGTTCCGTCAGGCGGTCGGCGATACCACCAAGAAGCAGCTCACCAACACGGCCTACTCGCACCGTAATCCGGTCGTCTCACCAGACGGCAAGTGGGTGGCGTTCGTCGCCGATGCGCGCCTGCGCGCTGACAGTGCGGTCGATCTCGAGCGTGACTCGATCGCGAAGCTGCCGTACAACAAGGCGCGCGACGAAGCTGAGCGCAACGACGCGGACATCTATGTCATCGATGCGATGAACGGCGGGACGCCGCGCAAGGTGGCGGAGTGGATGGGCGCCGAGTCGGCGCTTACCTGGTCGCCCGATGGCAAGCAGCTGGCGTTCATTGGCCGGCCAGCGCGCACGAAGAACGCGCGCATTTACACGGTGAACGTGGCGGGCGGCGAGCCGCGCAATCTGCTCGGTGAGTGGCAGTTCGAGCCGTCGGACATCGATTGGCTCAAGACGGGGCTGCTGCAGTTCACCGCTGACATCGGCGGCCGTTCGGCGGTGCTGCGCGCCGATCTCACCGGGAAGTCGGCCCCGAAGGAACTCGTGAGTGGGCGCCGGCAGCTCCGCGGCGCGAGCTATGACGCCGCTGGTACCACGATGGCGTTTGTGGCCACGACGCAGACGAGCCCCACGGAACTGTACGTCGCCAAGGCCGACGGTACCGGTGAGCGGAAGCTCACCGACTTCAACAAGGACGTGAACGCCGATGTGGTGTGGAGCGACGCGGAGCGCTTCACGTACAAGAGCGTGGGGAATCTCGAGATCGAAGGCTGGCTCATGAAGCCGTACGGCTACCAGGCCGGCAAGAAGTATCCCATGGTCATCTACATTCACGGCGGCCCGCACTCGGCATACGGTGAGGGCTGGTTCGACGAATTCCAGAACCTCGCCGCGCAGGGGATGTTCGTGCTCTTCACCAACCCGCGCGGGTCGAGCGGCTACGGCGCCGACTTCACGTACAGCACGCGTGGCCGGTGGGGCATGGAAGACTACGATGACCTCATGAAGGCCGTGGATATCGTGGCGGCGCGCCCCGATGTGGACAGCACGCGCATGGGCGCGACCGGCGGTTCATATGGTGGCTTCATGACCACGTGGATGGCCACCAAGACCGATCGCTTCAAGGCCATCGAGACCGACCGCACCATCACCGATTGGACGTACTGGTATGGCGCGAGTGATGCACAGGGGCTCACCGAGTTCGAGTTCTACGGCAAGCCGTGGGACAACCAGGCGCTCTACGACACGCTCTCGCCCATCCGCTACGTGAGCAAAGTGAAAACGCCCATGCTCCTCGTGCAGAGTGAAGAAGACCACCGCACCCCCATGGGGAGCGCGGAAATCTGGTTCATGTCGCTCAAGAAGCAGGGCGTTCCGGTGGAAATGGTGCGCTATCCGCGCAGCAACCACGACCTGAGCCGCACGGGCGAGCCGTGGTTGCTGGTGGACCGACTGGGCCGGCTACGGCAGTGGTTTGGCTACTGGCTGCAGGGCGCTCAGACGGCGAAGCAATAAAAGAGACCGTTCCCGCCGGTCGCTTGCAGCTCCTTCTGTCCGCATCCGCGCGACGG
>JAIXTI010000007.1 GCA_027484025.1 bacterium | reverse complement strand
TGCTGCAGTGAGGCCCGTGCTTCACGCACGAACGCATCCGTGAGATCGAGCAGGCGATTGACGCCCGCCGCGAGCCCACCGAGCGGACCATGCCGATCGATGCCCAGTACGCGTGGCTCGAGATCTCCTTCGGCGGCGCGCTCACATACAACTACGATCTGTGCCATGCCCTGGCGCAGCGAGTCCAGCTCGCTGCGCAACGCATCGCGTTCTGCTATCACCGCGGCGAGGGTGTCGGATTCCCCCACATGCGTCGTCATGTCGGTCGTCGTCATAGGGTCCACACCCACTCGGCGTATGACATACCGGCGGTCGCGAGTATGCCATCGAGCATCGCGGTGGAGGCCGCCAGTCCGTCCTTGCGGTCGGTATGGCGGCGCTCGGCGGCGCGCAGCTTATCGTAGAGGGGCGCCACTTTCGCGAGCGCGCTCGCGTCGGGTACCCGTCGGTTGGAGTGGTAGCCCACGATGCGTCCGGTGGCATCGAACGACGGGGTGATATGCGCCAGCACCCAGTAGTGGTCGCCGTTGCGCGCCAGGTTGTTCACATAGGCGAATAGCTCGCGCCCGGACTCCACGGTGTCCCAGAGGAGCTTGAAGATCACGCGCGGCATCTCCGGATGTCGGATGACCGCATGCGGTTTGCCAATGAGCTCATGTTCATCGTACCCGGATACGCGCACGAAGATGTCGTTGGCGTAGGTGATGTGTCCCTTGAGGTCGGTTTTGGAGACGATGATCTCCTCGAGCGCGAAGGGACGTTCGATGCCGGTGGGAGTCGCGCGGGTCGCGGCGGACATGACGGGGGCATAAGAGGAACAGCTGTCGCGCTCGGCATCGGGCGCACCGGATATTGGTATCGGCTGGACGGGCGCAGGCTGCGTCAGGCAATCCCCGACTCGTAATCGCGTCGCAAGCGGCGACGCCCACGTGTAGTTTCGGGGACGACGTGCCTCACTGGCGGGCTGCACACCGAGGAGATACCGGATGACCAAGTACACGACCGCGAGCGCGCTGGCCATGGCGAGCGCTGCTTCACTGCTGCACGCCGTGGCGCTTCATGCCCAGCAATCCTCACCGACGGTGCCGCGGCAGACGGAAGCCGACGCCTATACGCGGTATGAGCTGCTGGCGCCGGGATCGGCCAAGTTTCGCATTCTGTACGACGTGACCGCGACGACCGCCGGCGCGCGCTACTACTTCAATCCCATTCGAACCGGCAGCATTGCCACGGACGAGCGCGTCTTTGACCGCGCCACCGGCAAACCGCTGGTGTTCGATGTCGTGGGCGGTGCTGTCGCGCGTGCCGGCGGTGTGCGGGTGAATGACAGCACGCAGCAGTACATCCGCGTGACGCTGGCGCGCCCGGTACCGGACAGCGGTGGCGAAGCACGCGTGCTCATCGACAAAACGTACGAAGATGCCAAGAGCTACTTCCAACGTGGTGATACGATCGTGTTCGATCGTCCGCTGGGGATCAAGCGCAACGCCGTCGTGCTACCGGTGGGTTACGAATTGGTGTCGTGCAACTATCCGTCACAGATCATTCAGGAAGCTGACGGACGCCTCGCCATAAGCTTCTGGAACGGTACGCCAGCGGAAGCGCCGCTCGTGTTGCGGGCGGTTCCGTCGTCGGCAGTACGCTCACGCGCAACGGCCGTTGCGCCCGCATTGGCGTCACGTCTCGATGAACGTGCCCGGCAGACGCGCGAAATCGTGTACTTCCTGCAGCAGCCGGAAACGCATGCCTTCGATCTGTATCACGACTACACCGAGGACCGGCCGGGCACCTCGACGTACGTGAACGTAGTGCGGGCGGGCAGCACCGTGAGCAACCCGTCGGCGCGCAACCTCGATACCGGGGAACGGCTCCGCTTCGAGGTACTCAAGGGCGACGCGATTACCCGCGCGGCCCTCGCCGTGCCGAACGTCACCCCGCAGACGGAAGCCGTCGTGTTCCGCTTTCCTGCGGTGCAGCAGGGGACGAGTGTGCGCCTGCGCATGTCGGAGACGTATACCGATGCCGCACGCTATCGGTTGGAAGGCGAGCAGTTGGTGTGGGACCGCGCGTTCGGGCGCCCCGCCAACGCCGTCGTCCTGCCACCAGGGTGGGTGCTGACCAACAGCAGCATCCCCGCGACGCTGACCACGCAACCAGATGGTCGCGTGCGGCTCGACTTCGTCAATCCCCGCCCGGACGAGATCGCCGTCCTCATCACCGCACGCCGGAGATAGCGCGCACGTCAGCGCGATGGTGCGGCACGTTCGGTGTTTCTGTTCGGCGGCTCGACGCCCAGCAGGTGATGCACGAAGAAATCGTTACGCTTGCGATCACCGTACGGTCCACCGCTGGTGTGATCGGCGTTGGGGATGACCAGCAGGTCGAACGTTTTGTTCGCCTTGATGAGCGAGTTGACGACCTGCATGGTGGACGCCGGGTCGACGTTGGTGTCGTATTCGCCGACCACCAGCAGCAGTTTGCCCTGCAACTTGCCCGCGTGCTCCATGTTGGAGCTGGCCGCGTACTGCGGACCGATGGGCCACCCCATCCACTGTTCGTTCCACCACATCTTGTCCATGCGGTTGTCGTGACAGCCGGCGGCCGAATATGCGGCCGCATAGAACTCGGGGTGGAAGAGCAGCGCCCCCATGGAGTTCTGACCGCCTGCTGAGGTGCCGTAAATGCCCACGCGCGAGTCGTCGTACCACCGATACTTCGCGGCCACGGCGCGATGCCACTTGATGCGATCGGGGAACCCCGCATCGGCCAGATTGCGGAAGGCGACGTCGTGGAAGGCTTTGGACCGGTTGGACGTGCCCATGCCGTCGATCTGCACCACAATGAAGCCGAGCTCCGCGAGTGTGCGCATCGCGTTCATCACACCGAAGCTCTTGGGGACAAATGATCCCTGCGGGCCCGCATAGATGTTCTCGATGACGGGATACCGCTTGCGCCCGTCGAAGTTGCTGGGGCGGAAGATGACGCCCCAGATATCGGTAAGACCATCACGCGCTTTGGCAACGAACACCTCAGGTGCGCGCCAGCCGGCCTTGGTGAGCGCCGCAATGTCGGCCCGTTCGAGCGACATGACGAGTGAGCCGTCGGCGCGGCGCAGCTCGGTCACGGGCGGCACGTCGATCTGCGAGTACGTGTCCACGTAGAGGGAAAAATCATCAGACCAGGTGACGGTATGGTTGCCCGCCGCCGGTGTGAGGTCCACGAGACCGGTGCCGTCGAAGTTCACGCGGTAGTAGTGCAGCAGATACGGGTCTTCGCCGGCGTTGCGGCCATTGCCCGAGAACCAGATTTGCCGGGTCAGTGTATCGACGCGCTGCACATGACGAACCACCCATGGGCCCGAGGTGATCTGCGTGGCCACAGCGCCCGTGGTGCCGTCCACGAGATACAAATGGTTCCATCCGTCGCGCTCCGACATCCAGATCACTTGTCGTCCGTCGGCGAGATCGTAGCGGTACCGCTTGCCCGACGACAGTCCGTCGTTCGTGGTGTTGTAGTAGATGAACGTCTTCGACTGCTCTTCGACCACCACGCGCGTGGCGCCGGTGCTGGCGTCTGCTTCGATAATGCGAAAGCGCTGGTGACCGCGTTCGTTGTATTCGAATGACACCGCGCGCGAATCGTTGCGCCACGTTGGCTGTGAAATGGCGTACGGATTGGGAAAGTGCGTGTGCTCGATGAGAATGGCGCGACGCTGCGCGACATCGAAGATGACCGGCTCGCGCAGATCGCGTGCATCACCGGGTTTCTCGTAGAAGCGCGCCGTGTCACGAGGCTGGAGCTGATCTGCCGGTGACGAGAGTACATACTTCACCTGCCGACGGTCGCCTGGCGTAACGCGCCAGGCGACCAGGCGAGTGCCGTCGGGGGACCAGCGAAGGGACATCGCCGAGTAGGGCGACGACTCACGGCCGTCGAAGCTGAGTGGTTGCCACACGGAATCGGCGCCGCCGACGCGACGGGTATACACATTGAACTGGCGCACCGTAGCCTCCATGCTGCCGTCGGGGCTGCGGCGCGGCGCATCGCTCTGGCCGCGTACCGGCGGCTGAAAAAGTGTGCGCACCTCATCGGCGGCTGCCACTTCTTCCGGTGACGGCCCCTCGCTGGGAAGCGTGTCGTCGTCGAAGCCGTTGGTCGTATGCTCGTGCACATGCGGGACGCGTGCACCCCCGCCGCGGCTACCGTTTACGCCCGGGAGGGCGGGACCACCCTTGACGCACACGGTCGCTGGGAGCTGGCAACGCCAATGCATCCGCTCGGCAACGAAAGACAACGCGCTGTCTCCCTCGAGCGTCACCGTCGAAAACGGCAGCGTGACCGGTGTGTAGCGCACGGTGTCGTGCGACAACGCGGTCGCGACCTTGGCGTGATCGAAGAGCGGGGCGGTGCTGCGCGCATTGGCGTCGGCGAGTACGAAGCGGTTCCCGCCGGCGGCGGACACGCGATACCAGAAGCGCGTGGGGGACACCCACTGTGGCGTTTCGGCAATGCCCGCGGTTAACCCCTGAAAGCGCTTGGTCAGCGCGTCGGCGCGTTGGTAGTCGGCTGCCCGGCCCTGTGCGGATGCCGGGGTGCTGAGGAGCACCAGGAGCGACGGAAATCCGGTGACGGCACACCGGACGGCGCGGGGGAAACGCATGGAGACCTCACGGGGGATCAGACGTCGTGCGGCGCTCTACGCATGGAGGTACGCCGCCCTCACAGAATCTGCGTCCACGACCGCGTTCCTGCTCGAAGTGGCAGGGATATGCACACCTTTCGTTTCCGGAATTAGCTTCTGCAGATGACGCTCCCCGAGTCTCTCGCGCGGGCCCGGTGGGCAACTCGTGCGCAGTTCATGCATCTGGGTATCATCGCCGGCCTCTTCGGCGCGCATGTGCCCAGCATGGCGGCGCGCTATGCGCTCGACGAGCAGCGCATCGCGGTGGCGCTGCTGGCCTCGACGGCGGGCTCGGTGAGCATGTTGCTGCTGGCCGGCCGCATCATTGGACGAACCGGGGCACAGCGCACCACGATGTTCGCGGGGTGGATCTTCTGCCTCGCCATGGCGCTGCTGCTGCGATTGCCGTCGCCATGGCTGGTGTATCCTGTGATGTTCGCCATTGGTGCCGGCGAAAGTCTCTACGATATCGCGATCAACGCCGAAGGCTCGATGCTCGAGGTCATGGGCGGCCGGGCGGTCCTCAGCGGCTTTCACGCCATGTTCAGTGTGGGCGCCATGCTTGGTGCCGGTGCCGCGGCCATCATGTTCAAAATGGCGGTTGCACCGGCGGTGCAGCTGTTGGCGGTGGCCGCCGTCGTTGCCGTGGGGCTCACCATCGCGGCCCGTCGCATGCTGCCCATGCATCCACCGGCCGAGGCGGGCGACGCGCACTTTGCGTGGCCGCGCGGGCTGCTGCTCATGATCGGCTTGCTCATTCTCTCCGGCATGATGGCGGAGGGGGTGATGTACAACTGGAGCGTGCTGTACGTGAAGCAGGAACTTGGCGCGTTGCCCGAACGTGCCGCGCTGGCGTACGTGAGCTTCTCCGGGGCCACGGCGCTCATGCGCTTCGCCGGTGATTGGATTCGTGCGCGCGTTGCCGAGCGCACCATCGTGATGGTCGGCGCGCTGGTCGCGTCTGTCGCCATGGCTGTCGTGCTCCTCGTGCGCCATGAAATGGCCGCGCTCATTGGTTTCGCGTTCGTGGGGATGGGGCTCGCCACGGTGGTCCCCATTCTGTACAACGCCTCCACCAAAGTGCCCGGCGTCAGCCGTGCGGCGGCGATCGCGTCGGCGTCGTCCATCGGGTACGTCGGGTTCATGATCGGTCCGCCACTGGTGGGCGCCATTGCGCATGCCTCCAGTCTGTCGTGGGCCCTGTGCACCCTCATCGGCGCCAGCCTCGTGCTCATGGCCGGCGCCAGTCGTATTCCTCTCGCTCATCCTGCACCGGTCTCATCACGCTGATGTCTGCACCAACGCGTTCCGTCATCGTCTCCTGGAGCGGTGGCAAAGACAGCACGCTCATGCTCGAACGATTGCTGGCCGATCCGTCGATCGTAGTGCGCGCCCTCGTGACCACCGTGTCGACGGTGTACGATCGCATCAGCATTCATGGCGTGCGCCGCTCGATCTTGCGCGCGCAGGCCGCGTCGCTGGGCATACCCTTGCACGAGATCGCGCTGGGGGCGATGTCGTCGAACGACGACTACGAAGCGGCGTTCGCGCGCGGTCTCACGGAACTCGAGGCGGCATATCCCGATACCCGTTCCATGGCGTTCGGGGATCTCTTCTTGGACGATGTGCGCCAGTATCGCGAAGCGCTGTTGGCCAAGCATGGATGGAGCGGCGTGTATCCGTTATGGGGTGAACCCACCGACGCACTGGCGCGCCGTTTCGTGAACAGCGGCTACGTGGCGCGGCTCACCTGCGTGGACACCCAGCAGCTCGATGCCGCCTTTGCCGGCGCCCTGTATGACCACGCGCTGCTCGACACGCTGCCGCCGGGCGTCGATCACTGCGGTGAGCGCGGGGAGTTTCATACCTGCGTGACCGACGGGCCGATCTTCCGGACGCCCATTGGGGTGCGCCCCGGTGAGCAGCTGCTCCGCGACGCGCGCTTCCAATACTGCGATTTGCTCATGGACGGTGACGCATAGGGCCGTCCAGCCCACTATGCTTCAGCATCCGTTTCCGTACTCGCCAGACCGAAGCCAACGGCCGATATGCAGATCGATATGACCGCCGAACCGACCCCCGTCCCCACGTCTCTCACGACCCCGCAGGTCGCCGCCCTCGCGGCCGCCCTCGGCGTGGTCGCCTACACCATCATCGACGCGACGCCCTGGTTCGCGGCGAATGGCATTCCGCAGGGCGCCGTCCAGTTCCTCTGGCTGGCGTTCGTGATGGTCGGATCCGGGCTGTGCGGCTGGCTCCACCCCAAAGGTGCCTGGCGTTGGGCAACGGTCCTGCTGGCCACGCAGCCGCTCGTCATGCTCGCGGTGACGCTCGTCCGCGGCGAACCGGACAATTCGGACCAGACGATCCCCGCCCGCACGTCCATGTTCATCGCCAGCGTCTTCATTGCCACGGTCAGCCCCTTCGCGCTCATCGCGGCGGCCGCCATGGCCTCGAAGCGGAAAAGCGATAACCGCTGAAATCTAGCGGGTTGTCAGGGTTCCCCCGGTCGACGCGCGCCGGAAACCGGGGAAACTTGTCTGGCATATGCAACATTTAGCCTCCTCCACGACGCCACGGCTTGTCGCCCGTCTGATCGGCACCGTAGTGGCCATCGCCGCGGCGCTCGCGACCGTGCACTCGTCGGCGGGGAGCGCGCCCACCTCGGTGCCCCCTCGAGCGGCCGACAGCATGCCGGCGCGCGACCCCGTGGCCCTGTTGCAACAACGGCTGAACAGCGGGCAGGAATCGCTCGCCCACGACAGCGTGCTGGGATACCTGCCAGCGCTGCTCAAGGCGCTCGATATCCCGGTGTCCTCGCAGACGCTCGTCTTTTCGCGCACCAGTCTGCAAACGGACAAGATCACCCCGTGGTCTCCCCGCGCGCTGTACTTCAATGACGACGTGTACGTCGGTTACGTACTCGAGAGTCGCTTTCTCGAGGTCGGTGCGGTCGATCCGATAAAGGGTGGCGTGTTCTACACGCTCAATCAGGAGCCGCGCGCGCGCTCACGCTTCGAGCGCGAAACGACCAGCTGTCTCATGTGTCATTCCTCCAAAGGCGCCACTGGTGGCGTGCCGGGATTCATGGTGCTCAGCACCATCGCCGACCGGCATGGCTATCCGATCACCGGTGTGCATGACGGTTCCACCTCCGACGTCACGCCCGTCGCACAACGCTTTGGCGGCTACTACGTCACCGGCTCCGGAGGACACGCCGGCAACGTGTATGCGCCGGTGCTCGGCCACGAAGTCTACGACAAGAAGGGTTATCGCACGCAGTTCGAGCGTCGCCCAGACAGCGCGCGCACGTCGCTCGCTGGTCTGTTCGACACGGCGTCGTATATCTCGTCGCAGAGCGATCTCGTGGCGCTCATGGTGCTCACACACCAAACCGTCGTGCACAATCGCATCATGGCGGTGCACGAAGCGGCGCGTGAAGCGATCATGGAGGCGCAGGTCTCCGCCGTGCGGTACGACAGCCTTCACGCGCCTGTCACGCCACGACTACGCGGTGCCATCGACAATCTCACGCGCACACTGCTCTTCGTGCAGGAAGCCCGCCTTTCGGCGCCCATGCGCGGCACCACGAGCTTCGTGCAGGACTTTTCGGCGCACGCGGTGCGCGACCCGCGCGGCCGCTCGCTGCGTGACTTCGACCTCACGCACCGGCTGTTCAAATATCCGTGCAGTTTTCTGATTTACTCGGCGGCTTTCGACGCACTGCCGCGCATGGCCCGGCAAGCAGTGTACGCCAGGATACGCGAGGTGCTCGACGGAACAGAACCGAGCGATCTATCGGACGCCGAGCGGCAGGCGGTGGCGGAAATTCTCGCGGCTACGAAGCCGGAGTTTGTGTCGATGGATGGTCGCGCGAAGTAAATCGGGCGGATTGCCGGCCTACAGCGTCAGCGTCCACGTCTCCCCCATCTGCTCCGGACCGAACAGATGGTGCGGCTCGCTGTGCTCCAGCGTAAACCCTTCCGCGACATAAATGCCGCGCGCGGCCGTGAGCACGGCGTTCGTCCAGAGCGTCAGTCGCTCGTAGCCACGGTCGCGCGCGCCGGCAATGCACGTTTGCACGAGGTGACGCCCCAGCCCCAGTCCGCGCGTCGAAGGCTCCACATAGAGCATCCGCAACTTGCCGGTGCGGTCGTCGACCCGCGTGAGAAAGACGGCCCCCACGATAGATCCGCCACGCTCGGCGATCCACGCGTGATCCTTCGCAACATCGCGCTGCTGCACGAAGTCGGCGGCCACGCGAGCCACGAGCGCCTCGAACGCGAGACCCCATCCATACTCCTGCTGGTAGAGTACGGCCTGTCGGTGTACGACCCAGCCCAGGTCGCCGGAACGCAACGCACGCAGGGTAATGCCGGGAACGGGGCGAGGTTCGCGCGGGGGCGTCATGATCTCCTTACGGCTGAATTACGCGCCGACGCTGCATCAGCGCTTCGATCTCGTCCATCTCACGTGGCACCAGCGAGATGCGCTCGAGTCCCTTCTCGGTAATGATGTAGTCGTCTTCGATGCGCACGCCGGTGTTTTCGTACTGCTTCACCTTGG
Organism: bacterium; assembly: GCA_027484025.1. Classification (GTDB taxonomy): domain Bacteria; phylum Gemmatimonadota; class Gemmatimonadetes; order Gemmatimonadales; family Gemmatimonadaceae; genus Gemmatimonas. Next base: position 32,495 of record JAIXTI010000007.1, on the reverse strand, counting down.
CCAACACCTTGGCCTTGAACTGGCGGTTGCGCGGCGTATCGGGGAGCACATCCAGCGCGCGCGTGCTCACGTAAATACCGGGCTCGATAGTGAAGGCGTCTCCTTCGGCAAACTTTCCGCCGTTCTGATCGCCTTGCAACGGGTCGTGTACGGCGAGACCGATGCCGTGCGAGATGCCGTGAATCATCCACAGATTCGCCTGCTTGCACGACGCGGGGTTGGCCACACAATCCACGCGCCAGGGCGGATCGTACTGCGCGTCTTCACTCTCGATGAGCCCGAGTGCGGCGAGCCCCTTGGTACGCACCACCACCGAACTGTCGGCGGCGGCACGAATGGCCATGCCGGGCTTGCTGTTGCGCTCTGCGGCGAGTTGCGCGTCGAGAACGAGTTGGTACAGCTGCCGTTGTTCCTTGCTGTAGCGGCCGCTCACGGGAATGGTGCGCGTGATGTCGGCCGCATAGCCACGGAACTCCGCGCCGGCGTCGATGACGACCAGGTCGCCGGGTTTGACGGGGTCCATATCGCGCATGTAGTGCAGCGTCGTGCCGTTGTATCCCGATCCCACAATGGAGCCGTACGCCGGACGTTCCGCGCCACGGCGAGTGAACTCGTATTCGATGGCCGCGCGCAGTTCGTATTCGTGCTGCGGGTTGGCCGTAAGCATCGCCGCACGATGTCCTTCGCTGGAAATCTCCACGGCCTTTCGGAGCAGCGCGAGCTCAGCGGCCGTCTTCTTCGCACGCACCGCCAGCAGCTGCGGCATGGCCGTGCGAATCGTCAACGACGGATGGCGTTTGGCGAGTTGCTTGATCGCTTCCTGGCCGCGCGTAAGTGTGTCGGCGCGCGAAAAATCCATCGTCTCCACATCGGGGATGTGGAAGAATGGCAAGCCGGTGCCCGCCAGCGAGTCGAGTACGGTCCACACCGCATCGTAAGAACGCGCCGGAAGGCCGGTACGCGCCACACTGTTGGTGGAGTCGGTGCGCTGCCCGTAGTAGAAGGCGGTGCGCGCTTCGAGCTTGGTCAGAAACAGCGCGGCGGTGGGGACCTTGTCGCGCACCACCATCACCAGCGCGTGATCGGGCTCGTTGAGCTCGGTGAGATACCGGAACGCGGCGAGCTGATAGAAGGTGCTGAAGTCGTGCACCAGTGCGCGTCCGCCGAAGGCCACGACGACGCCATTACCAATGCGTTCGGCGAAGGCGGCGCGGCGTGCGGCCACTTCCGGGAGCGTTACCGCAAGACCGGGTTGTGCCGCTACGGGCGCGGCGGCGAGCAGCAGCGCTGCAGCAAGGAGCGACGCGCTGCGCAGGGCAGTCGCACGAAACGAAGAAGTGCGCATGGCGGAACCGTGAATGGAAGACGACGGACGTCCTCCCTCAACTTACGCCGCCGAACGCTCCCCTGCCGCCGTCTCGCGGCGCTTGGCCTGCTTCTGCTCGTACATGCTGGCGTCCGCCCGGCGGAGCCACTCCTCGACCGTCTCGCCACGCTGCCATTCGGCGACACCGGCGCTCGCGGCGAGCGGGGCCACGGTCTCGGCGTAGGCCCACTCGGTCTGCTCCAACACGCGGTGCAGTCGGGCCACCTGGCGTCCGGCCACTTCCGCGGTCGTATTGGGGAGGACCACCGCGAACTCATCGCCACCAATTCGGCACAGCACATCGGTGTCGCCAAGGAACACCTTGGACAGTGCCCGTCCCACCAGAATGAGCGCTTCGTCGCCGGCGTGATGCCCGGCTCCGTCGTTGATCGGCTTGAGGAAGTCGAGATCGAGCATCACCAGCGTGAGCGGCTGCCCACCCAGCGAATGCAGGGCCAGCTGCCGCGACGTGGTACGATCGAACACCAAGCGATTCCCAAGCCCCGTGAGCGAATCGGTTTCGCTGGCCTTGCGCGCGACTTCGAGTTCCCGTCCCAGATGCTCGACACGCTCGGCGAGCTGTGCGTAGATGGTGCTCTGTGCGGTCTGACGCTCGGCGGTAATCGTTTCGAGCGCCTTCATCGCCTGCGAGATTTCGTCTTTCACGGCGCCCGTGTCGAGACGGTCGAGGGCCCCACGGACGCGCTGCACCTGCTGGGCGGAGGCGCCATCGGCGTGGTGCTCGCGCTGCATGGCGAGATGGGTACGCTCGATGCAGGTCCACAAGGCTTCGCGCAGATCACACAGCGCGTGCTCCACGTAATGCTGCTCTTCGCGGCGATGCTCTGCGAAGGTGCTCGACACGCCGCGCCAATCGCGTTCGCCAATGCTGCCCCCACGGGCGGGCGCGGGAGCCTGTTCGTCCTCCTCGGTCTCGACCGGCACGCCCAGCAGCGCATGACGGCGCCAGGCCGAGAGGCGCGCCCGGGCCGCCTCGTCGCCGCCGCGTGGAAGCTCGATGCAGCCGTGTATATACGACGCGAGGATCTGACCGAGGGTATCGAGCACGAGCAGCGCCTGATCGTTGTCAGGCGCTGTGTGGGACGTGCTGGAGGCCGCGGGGTGGCTGGCGCGTTTGAAGAGCATGCGGAGAGTATCGGCCGCTCCCCGCAAATCTTTCTAAATCTTGGCCAACACCGCGATCCGTTCCCGGGTCGAGACCACCACGCCCCCCGGCTTCTCGACGGTCACCGCAAAGAGCACGGCGTCGCCTACTGGGAGCCGGGCCCGAATGGGCACGAGGACCTCGCCGCCGTTGGCCGGGATGTCGAAGACGCCCCCGTCCACCGGATAGCGCTCGTCGCGGGCCTTGTCGAAGATCCAGAGCTGGTACTGCCAACGGGCCCGATCGTTGGGGGCGAGGCCGGCAAAGCGCATCACTCCGCGCTGGGTCCGCGCGTCCCAGATGACCTCACCGGTGGCCGACGTCGCCGCGCTGTCGGTGGTGACGGTCCAGCTGCGGCGGAGCAGGGTGCTGTCGGCCAGGAGCGAGTCCCGCAGTGCGGCCACGGGATCGATGATTTCCGGCGTGCCCGCAGACGGCGCGTCCGGCCGAGGCGCGCGGACGACGATCGCCAGCAGCGCGGCCGCGGCCAGCCAGCCACTCCAGGCGGTCCATGAGCGGCGGCCGCGGGGTGCTGGAGCAGCGGGCGCCGTTATGGGCGGCACCGTCCGGGCCCGTACGAGTGCTTCGCCGGTGGCGGTGATGCGGGCTGCGAGCGCCGGCGGGAGCTGGTCGTCGGCACCCTGATGGTCGTGCAGCATGGCCGCCGTGAGCTCACCGGCCAGCAACTCGTGCGCGGTGGGTTCGAATTCGTCGGGCATGTGTGGATCTGAAGGGGTGTTCGCAGACTGGTTCATGAGTGCTGATCCTCCGTGGCGGCGCGTCCCGCGGGGGAGGCGAGCAACAGGTCGCGGGCGCGTTGCAGTCCGCGACGGATATTCGATTTGACGGTGCCGAGTGGCGCGCCGGTCTCGCGCGCGATCTCGTCGTGTGTACGCCCATGCAGCAGCGACAGTTCGAGCATCGTGCGCTGGTTGATGGGGAGCGACTGCAAGACGGCGTGTGCCTGTTCCACGCGCGCCTGCCGGTCGAGATCGATTTCACGATCATCGGCCTGGTCGAAATCTTCCGGGAGCGGCTCGAGCTCGACCGCCCGTTGCCGCCGCCGCATGCGATCGATGAGTCGACGTCGGGTGACCATCGCTACCCAGCCGGCTTCGGTGGCGCGCGTGGCGTCGTACCGTCCGGCGCTGCGCCACAGGTCGACGAACACTTCCTGGACGGCATCTTCGACGTCGCGCGGGTCGGGCGACCAGCGTCGCGCGAGCGCCCAGATGAGCGGCCCGTACCGATCGACGCATTCGCGCACCGCGAGTTCGTCACCGGCGGCGACGCGGGGCAGCAGATGAATCACGTCGACGATCGTGTCGTCGCGCGACGTGCCGCCGCTGCGAGCCGTGTCCTTTACCAGCGACAACCGGGCGCGCGCTGACGTCGCGTCGCTCCCGCTCGATTCAGGCGCCGACGCTTGGGGCGGATCTTCTGATGACACAGGCTGCACTCGCTGTGGCCGACGGCCGAATTCCACACGCACTCCACGGAAATGAGACGGGACACAGAAGTATTCGCCCGGCCGTCGACTTTGGATGCACCCCACCGGGTGTCGGTACGCGGTGCATCCAGAACCGCCCTGCGCGACGAACTGCGTGGCATGCCCTCCGGATCCCGGATGTTTCCGGACGGGGCGTTTGTCACCGCATTCATCACCTTTTGTCAGGAGTCTCCATGTTCACGTTCGCCGCTTCCCGTCTCCGCCTCGTGGCCGCCAGCGCCCTGCTCGCTCTTGCCAGCGCCCCATCGACCAGCGCCGCACAGCACCCGTCGCGCGGTCCCAACATTCCGCAGGTCGCTCGCACCGCCGGCCAATTCTCCACGCTGCTGGCCGCCGTCAACGCGGCCGGACTCACGGAAACGCTCGTCGGCCGCGGCCCCTTCACGGTGTTCGCGCCCACCGATGAGGCGTTCAATCGCCTCCCCAACGGCACCGTCGCCGATCTGCTCAAGCCGGAGAACCGCGAAAAGCTCGTCACGCTGCTCACGTATCACGTGTTGCCGGGGCGCGTAACGGCCGCGCAGGCGCGCACCGTGTCGAGTGCCGAAACCGTGGCGGGACAAAAGGTGACGTTGCGCGATGTCGACGGTGAATTGCGCGTGAACAACGCAGTGGTCCGCATTGCCGATGTCCCGGCCAGCAACGGGCTCATTCACGTCATCGACCGCGTACTCATGCCGCAGGCCGCACCGTGTGACGCGAACACGTCGACGCGTCGCGGATGGTAAGTGGGGGTAAATGCAACGGGGCACTCCGAATGTCTCTCGGCGTGCCCCGTTGTGATGACGGCGGACGTGGGCGTCAGATGGTCGCGTGCAAGCCGCTCTCGAGCCATTCGAGAACGCTCGCGGCGCCATAGTGCCCGTTCGTTGCGAAACGTGCGAGCGAGGCGAGGTCGTCTCCACTCGTGACGAGCGTCGTCTCGGCGCGCCCATCGCGCAGCTGACCCAGCCCGACATCGGCGAGCAAGCCGTTGCAGAGACAGCGGCGGCCATCGGTTTCGCAAAACGTGCCGCCCTTGTGCATGTACGTCTCCACGGGCTCCGATGCACAGCGATAGATCATCCGGCCATCCTCGCGTTTGACAGCCTCGCGCAGGTATCCGAGGTCGCAAATTCGCTCACGTTCAAGGACATCACGCTCGTGTCCCTCGAGTTGCACGACCTTGAATGGATAGCCTGTCGGCGATGCCCGCGGATCAGTGCGTACATGCGCCGTTCCGTCGAGCACTCCGCGCAATGTCTCGCGCTTGATGTCGGGGGCGAGCCCCGACTCATCGCAGAAGGCGAAGAGCGTACCGACCTGAATGCCCGCCGCGCCGGCATCGAGTGCCGCGCATAAACCTTCCGGCGTACCGACGCCGCCGGCGACCCAGAAAGGGAGCCCCAGCTCACGCAGCTTCACCAAATCCACCGCGTCGCGCTCGCCGTAAATGGGCTGGCCGAGCGCATCGAGTTGCATGGTGCCGCGCGGTGGCGCGTTGTGTCCGCCGGCGGTTGGCCCTTCCACGATGAACCCATCGACGCGCCCATTGGATTTGCGCGCCAGTGTTGCGGCGAGTGATACGGCCGACACCACGGGAAAGAAGTTCGGGCGCAGCAGCGGCTGCGATGGGGCGACTCCATCCGGCCACAAGTCAGCTGGCGTGAAACTCAGAAACTCGGCATCGTCACGTGCGAGTCCGTCTACGTCGAAGCGCAGCGTCGCGGGCTCATGCTTGGCGAGCGCATCCAGCGCTCCGGGAATTTCGCGCGGTATGCCAGCGCCCATGATGACCGTCGCGACGCCGGCGAGCATCGCTCCGTACAGCGTGGCGAGGTTCGGCATCTGCACCTTGGTCAGCAGATTCATTCCCACGGCGTGGTCATGTCCTTCGCGCGCGAGCCACGTTTCGACGAACGCCGCCGCCACCGTAACCCGTTGCCGCGCACTGCTCACGAGCTGCTTGTACATGGGCAGCAGGTGATACGGCGCCCCCGGTGCCCGACCCTCGGGCAGGAAGTAGCGTCGCAGCAGTTCGTCGGCGACACCCGGAATGGGGAAGTGCGCGAGCGCGCGCCGCATGTGCCCGCCGGGATCACCGTCCTGCAGTCGTCGCACCAACACTGTGTCGATGACCGTACCCGACACCACGCCGAGGTTTCCTGTGCGCGACACGGCGTTCGCGAGCCGCCAGTTGGAGACACCAATGCCCATACCGCCTTGAATGATGCGCGGGAGGGGAGCGGCGGAGAGAACGGGGTCCATGAACACTCGGTGCTGAAGAATCACATGGCGTCATCCGGATGGATGCGCGCGCACACCCGTGCAATGTGGACCGTGGGCACGCGGCGTCGTAATTCGTGACATGCCTGACGGTGCTGTAGGGGAACCGGTGACAACCGGGACGCGTGGTAGCCGTTTCCCGGATTGTCCGCTTTGTGGCCGCCGTGGTGAGAACCGATCGCACGAAGACAACCAAGGCAACCGAGGCATCCAAGGTCCTCGTATGGCCACGCGAGTCCGGCGCCGCGCGCTCCGTGACCTCCGTGCCTCGGATGCCTCTGTGAGAGCAGTTCTGAGCGGCCAGTTGAGACAGGAGAGTCGAGAGGCCGAGAGCTCAGAGGTCAGTTCTTGATAGGGGTGAGAGTTGAGGAACGCAGGGGTGAGAAGCGAGGTAGGGTCGCGCCGGGGTGGGGGGTTCCATAACCAGAGTCACCCGTTGAGGGACGGGGGGCGACGAATGGGGAGCGAGGCGCTGAGGGAACCCATAAGTTCCCGGCATGCGACTCCTCCCCGTTCTTGCGTTCGCGGGCGCCATCGCCTGCCTGCTGCCGTCCGCGTCTGCCGACGCGCAATCCGTGGCCTCGCTCAAGCGCACCCTCGATAGCATCGCCGATGCGCATCGCGGGGTGGTTGGCTATAGCATCACCAATCTCGAAACCAACGAGCACCTCGAGCGGCGCGGCGACGAGCCGTTCTCCACGGCGTCGCTCATCAAAGTGCCAATTCTGGTGGCGCTGTTCGATTTGGCCGAGCAAAAGCAGCTCACGCTCGACGACCCGATCGTGCTCACGGAGATCGACAAGGTGAGTGGTGCCGGGCAGCTCCAGTTCTTGCGCACGCCGCTCACGTTGCGGCTGTGGGACGTGGCGTGGCTCATGAGCACGCTGAGCGACAACACGGCCACCAATCTCGTCCTCGATCGCATCAAGATCCGCCGGGTGTGGCAGAAAATGGAGGCGCTCGGGCTGCCGCGCACCAAAGTGCACTCGGGAAGCATGACGCGCATTGCGAGCGTCGCGCCCGACAGCTCGGCCAAGTACGGGCTCGGCGTGACCACCGCCAACGAAATGGCGCAGCTGTTCACGCTGATGGCGCAGGGCAAAGCCGTGAGTCCACGGGCCGACTCCACCATGCTCTACATCCTGACGCACAACGAAGACGACTCCAAGCTGCTGCGCTTCAACTACGGACTGCGGGCCGCGCACAAAACCGGCGATGTCGATCAGTCACGCACCGACTGCGGCGTGCTGTACTTGCCGGCGCGCGTGGTGGCGTGTGTGCTCACCAAGGAGAACGTCGACAAGCGTTACTGGACCGACTCGGAAGGGAATGCCGTGATCGCGCGTATTGGCGCGGCGATCGTCGCGCACTGGAAGCGCTGAACCACGCCAATCGCAGGTGGCGTCGTTACTGCGGCGCCACTTGCGAGTACATCTGGCTCTGTCCCAAGGCGCCGTTGGCGCTCTGCATGATGTCGAGACGCGCGACCGTTCCCGAGCCCACCTGCACGCTCGGGCTGATCCAGGAATAACGCCCGCCCACGGAGCGCACCTGCACCGAGAGCATGTTGCCCGGCTGCAGTTCCGTAATGGGGACCTTGACGGTTTGCGTGGAATTCCCTGTCACGGTCGCCAGGCGTCGTCCCACGGTTTGGCCGGCGCGCACGGTGTAGATGTTCACATCGTAAAAGCCGCGATTGCTGGCAATCATGATGACCGAAGGCTGCCCCGTTCCCGATGCCCCTTTGCTGGCACACGCGACGGGCCCGAGCAGCGTTCCCAGCAGGAACAGCAGCGTCGCTCGACGTGACGTGCTACGTGGCGAAGACGACATGGGGATCCCGTCAGAGAGAAAGTCGATCGATCATGGGCTGCGTGATGAGCACGATGCCCTTTTCGGTGCGACGAAAACGCGCGCTGTCCAGTTCGGCATCCTCGCCGACCACGAGGCCCGGGGGAATCTTCACGCCGCGGTCAACGACCACATTGGTGAGTCGTGCGCCACGGCCGACATCGATATCCGGCTGCAACACGGCCCCGTCGAGATGCGCGTACGAATGCACGCGCACATTGGTGAAGAGCAGCGAACGGAACACCGCCGCTCCCGAAATGATGCAGCCGCCCGAGACGAGCGAGTCGAGCGAAAATCCACGACGTCCTTCCTCGGCGTGCACGAACTTGGCAGGCGGCGTGATCTCGGCGTACGTCCAGATCGGCCACTCGTGATCGTACATGTCGAGCCCGGGCAGTACTGAGGTGAGGTCGATGTTGGCTTCCCAATACGCATCGATGGTGCCGGCGTCACGCCAGTAGGCCTCGCTTTCGCGACTGGCCTTCACACAGGAATCACTGAAACGGTGGGCGACGGCCTTGCCGTTCGCCACCACGTACGGAATGAGATCCTTGCCGAAGTCATGCGTGGACGACGCGTCGGCCGCGTCACGACGGAGCAGGTCCGCCAGAAAGCTCGTCTTGAAGACGTAGATCCCCATGCTCGCAAGCGCCATGTCCGGATTGCCGGGAATGGCCGGTGGGTCGGCAGGCTTTTCGAGGAAGTGCACGATGCGATCGTGCGCGTCCACGTGCATGACCCCGAAGCCGGTCGCCTCCATGCGCGGCACTTCGAGCACACCTACCGTAACGTCGGCATCCTGCGCCACATGCTGCTGGAGCATGAGCTCGTAGTCCATCTTGTAAATGTGGTCACCGGCGAGAATGACCATATACTCGGGGTGATACGCCTCGATGATGTCGAGGTTCTGATACACCGCGTCGGCCGTGCCTTCATACCACTGCGTTTCACTCACACGCTGCGACGCCGGCAGAATGTCGAAGCTTTCGTTGCGCTCGGGGCGCAGGAAATTCCAGCCGCGTTGCAGATGGCGGATAAGACTGTGCGCTTTGTACTGCGTGGCCACGCCGATGCGACGGATGCCGGAGTTGATCGCATTGGAGAGCGCGAAGTCGATGATGCGCGTCTTACCCCCGAAATAGACCGCCGGCTTGGCCCGGCGGTCGGTCAGCTCATACAGCCGTGATCCGCGCCCTCCGGCGAGCACATAAGCCATGGCGTGACGGGTGAGCGTTCCGCGGGTATACGGCGTCATTCGAGGTCCTTCTCCGACTCTGAATCGTGGGTGTGACGGGAGGCGACGGCCCTCGCTCATTTTGCGTCGCGCCGCTGCTTCGCGTAAGGTAGGGGGATGAACGTTCTCTTTGTGGCCGCCGAAGTGGCGCCGTATGTGAAGACCGGCGGTCTGGCCGACGTGGCCGGCGCCCTCCCCGCCGCCCTCCGCGGCGCGGGACACGACGTGCGGGTCGTCATGCCCCGCTATCGGACCCTCCGTGAACAAGGGGTGCCGGTGACGGGGCCCATCGGGGCCTCCTTCCTGCAGGTCGGCCCACGCTCGGAGGAGCAGCGGATCTGGCGGGCCGCCGAGGGGGAGACGCCGGTCTACTTCCTCGATATCCCGGCCGCGTTCGAGCGGGCGGCGATCTACGGGGAATCTGACGACGCCCGCCGTTTCATCCTCTTCGCCCGCGGCGTCATGGACTGCCTGCAGCATCTGCGCGAAGTCGATGGCTGGCAGCCCGACGTCGTGCACTGCCACGACTGGCACGCCGCGCTCGTGATCAACTACCTCAAGAGCTACTACGCGTACACGTTCGGGCACATCGCCACCGTGCTCACCATCCACAACCTGGCCTACCAGGGACAGGTGCACCCGGATGTGGCCGCGCTGGCGGGGCTCGCGGACACGGGGCTGCTCGAAAACGCCATGGGGCCCGGCATTGCCAACTCGTTCAACTTTCTCGCGCGCGGCATTCTCTTCGCCGACCTCGTGAACACGGTGAGCCCCACATACGCGCGGGAAATCCTGACCGCCGAATACGGGGAACGGCTCGACGGGCTGCTGCGCGCGAAGGGCGACCGGGTGGTGGGTATTCTCAACGGCATCGACACGACGCTCTACGACCCGATGACGGACCGCCACATCATCGCGCCGTATCGCGCGGGCGATGTCACCGGCAAAGCCGCGTGCAAAGTGGCGCTGCAACAGCTGTGCGGGTTGGAGGTCAATCCGGCGCGGCCCGTGCTCGGCATTGTGTCGCGGCTCGTGGAGCAGAAGGGGCTCGATCTGCTGCACGCCATCATGCCGTGGCTGCTGCGTGAAACCGATGCGCAGATCGTCGTGCTCGGTTCGGGGCAGCCGTATCTGCAGGAAGCGTTTCTGCGCTACGGCGAGCAGGCTGGAGACCGCGTGGCGGTGCGCATCGGCTTCGACGCGGCGCTGGCCCAAAAGATCTACGCCGGCAGCGATGCCTTCCTCATGCCCTCGCGCTTCGAACCCTGCGGACTCGGCCAGCTCATTGCGCTGCGCTACGGCAGTGTGCCCATCGTGCGCGCGACCGGTGGGCTCGTCGACACCGTGCGTGAAGGACTCGACGGCAACGGCTTCGTGTTCCATCGCTACGACCCCAAGGACTTCGGCGACGCCATCTGGCGTGCGCTGCAGTGCTATCGCGACCCGGCATCATGGGCGGTCGTGCGCGAGCGCGGCATGCGTGAGGATCACTCGTGGGCTACTGCGGCACGGCAGTACGAGGGCGTGTACACGTGGGCGCGGCAGGTCATCGGTCGCGGATAACCGCGCGCGGATAACCCCGCGCGGATAACCGCGTGCGGCGCCGCTCAGTCGTGCGCCATCAGTAGACGGGTGGCCTCGTGCGACGGATGGTCGAGTACCTCCCTAATGGGACCGCGTTCGACGACCATGCCGTCGGCGAGCACGGCGACCGTGTCCGCGACGGCGCGCGCGAAGGTGAGGTCGTGGGTGGTGATCACCAGCGTCCGTCCACCAGCGGCGAGTGTGCGCAGCGTCTCGGCGAGGGCGCCGCGGCGGGCAGGATCGAGTGCGGCCGTGGGTTCGTCCATGAGCAGTAGCGGTGGGTCGAGCGCCAGTGCGCGAGCAATGGCCACGCGCTGCGCTTCGCCGCCGGAGAGTTGCGACGGATACGCATTGGCGCGGTGCGCCACCCCCAGCGATGAGAGCAGCTCGTGGGCAACCTCCGCCGCGGCCGACCCCGAGGCGCCCACAGCATGCACCGGCGCCAACATGACGTTCTGCTGCGCGGTGAGATGCGTGAAGAGCGCATGCTGCTGAAAGACCATCCCCACCTTTCGGCGGAAGAGACGCAACGCGGATTCGCGCGGGACGGGCCCGGGGTGCAGCGAGACGCCGTCGACCAGAATGTGTCCCGCGCTGAATGCCTCGAGCGCGACGGCCGTGCGCAGCACCGTACTCTTGCCTGCGCCGGACACCCCCATGAGCACGCAGATTTCCCCACGATGGACCGTCAGCGAGACCCCGCGCAGCACATCGCGCGAGACGCCATCGTGCACACGACGCAAGTGCAGCCCATTGATGCGAAGCACCGGCGACGGCGCGACGGTCATGCGACGCTCCAGCGTGCTTCGAGCCGTCGCGCCATGCGCGAGAGCGGCAGTGACATGGCCAGGTAGATCGCCGCGCAGAGGAGACCCGGCACGAGCCAGCTGCCGGCGTTCGTCGCGTAAATCGCGGTCTCCTTGGTCAGCTCCACCACGGTGATGACGCTCACCAGCGACGAATCCTTCAGCAACGCCACGAAGTCGTTCGTCATGGGCGCCAGTGCCACGCGCAGCGCCTGCGGCCCGCGTACCAATCGGAACACCTGCCACTCCGACAACCCCAACGTGCGTGCCGCTTCGAGCTGCATGCGCGGAATGGAGAGCAGGGCACTACGGTAGATCTCCGACTCGTACGCGGCGTAGTTGAGCCCCAGTCCAATGATCGCCGCAAGCAGCGCCGGCAGCTTGATGAACGCGCTCAACCCGTAGTACAACACGAACAACTGCAGCAGCACCGGCGTACCGCGTACCACTTCGACATACACGGTGAGCGCGCCGCGCAGGAGCGGCCCGCCGTACACGCGCCCCGCCGCAATAGCGCCGCCGGCGAGGACGGCCAGCAGCATGGCCGCCACTGAAATACCCAGCGTCACAGCTGCGGCGCGCAGCAGCGCCGGGAGGTACGTCATGACCGACGCGGTTACCACCGGCGCCGGTGGTGCACTCGCGCCGTCGTTCGAAGCAAGAAGGCGCTGCTGATACAACGCTTGCGTGCTGTCCCATACGCCCCACCGGCGGAAGACTTGTTCGAGCGTACCATCGCGCATGCGGGCGCGCAGCACGGCGTCGGCTGAATCGCGCAATGCTGCATGCTGTTTGGCAAAGATCGCTACATAGTGCCCGCGAGCCACCACTCCCGGTTGAATCGCCAATCCCGGCATCCGACGCAACGCCCGCTCGGCGAGGACATGATCGAGCAATACGGCGTCGACGCGCCCTTCGAGCAGATCGGTGTACGGGTGTACGTCGTCGTCGTACGAAACCGGGATGACGCCGTCGGTCCGCTGCGCGTCGAGGAGCAACCGATACGCCATGGTGGCTCCAAGGGTGCCGACACGCCGCTGCGCGAGATCGTCGAGCGTGCGGAGGCGCGCCGTGTCGGCGCTTCGTACCGTGAGCACTTCGCGAAATTCGTAGTACGGCAGGCTCACGGCAAAGCGCGCCCGCAGTTCGGCGCGATCTTCCACGCCGGAGAGTCCCACATCGAAATCGCCACGCGCGAGCGACTGTTCGATGGACGCCCACCCCACCTGGGTGAACCGGGGCTGCCGGCCAATTCCCTGCGCCACGAGTCCGGCAATCTCGACATCGAAGCCGCGCACCTGCGATGGGTCCGCCGGGTCAGCCTCGACGAAGGGCGCGCCCCCTTCGGCATCCCCGCCCCAGCGCAGCTCCGCCGCGGGGGGCGGCGCGGCGCAGGCGGCCAGCGCGACAGCGCACAGGAGCCGGCACAGGCGGGACAGCATGCGCGGCCTCATCCTGGTCAGTCGCCCAGGCGCCGGTCGTTTGCCAGATAGCCCTGCACGTAATCCCGGACGGCGTCGCCGAGCGGGGTCACGGGCGCGGTGTAGCCGGCCGCCCGCAGCTTGGCGATGTCGGCCTGGGTGTGGTACTGGTACTTGGCCCGGATGCTCTCGGGCATGTCGATGAAGTCGGTGGCCGGCGGCATTCCAATTGCTGAGAAAAGAGCCCCGGTGAGTTGCAGCCAGGTGTGGGCTTCGCCGCTCCCAATATTGTAGAGGCCGCCTGCGGTGGGCGTCATGGCCAGATGCAGCGTCATGGCGACCGCGTCCTTTACGTACAAGAAGTCGCGGCGCTGTTCGCCGTCGGCGAAGTCGGGGCGATGCGACTTGAACAGCTTGACGCGCCCGGTCTCCTGGATTTGCCCGTGCGCTTTGTGCACCAGCGAGCGCATATCGGCTTTGTGCGCTTCGTTGGGGCCATAGACGTTGAAGTACTTGAGCCCCACCACGTTCGGGAGCACGCCCATGGCCGCCGCGTACTGGTCGAAGAGGTGCTTGGAGTAGCCGTACGCGTTGAGCGGACGCAGTCGTGACAGCCCCGCCGTGCTGTTATCACGGTCGTCCATTCCCTGCGCCCCGTCCCCATAGGTCGCCGCGCTCGACGCGTACACAAAGCGCACGTCGTGTCCCAGCGCCCAGTGTGCGAGGTGCTTGGTGTATTCGAAATTGTTCTTGGCCAGATAGCTCGCGTCGAGCTCCGTGGTGGCCGAGCAGGCGCCGAGGTGCAACACCAGGTCGAACTTGCCGAGGGCGCCGCGCTCGAGCGGGGCCATGAGGTCGTCGGCTTCGAGGTAATCTTCAAAGCGCAATGGGACCAAGTTCCGCCACTTCTCGTCGCGTCCGAGTCGGTCGGTCACGACGATGCGCTCGATGCCGAGCCCGTTGAGCGCCCACACGAGCGCACTGCCAATGAATCCCGCGCCGCCGGTGACCAGCACGCGTGACGGCAAGCGCGGCGGATTTGCCGGGAGGGACAGCGGCGCAGAGATGGTAGACACGGTGGAGTGCATGCGTAGGTGAGAATGCGGGATCAGGCGCTGCAGCTGTAACAGTAGCGCGTCGCCGCAACTGGGTGTAAGGTAGGACGACCTCCCACCCTCTTGCCTGAGCATCATGCACACTCGCATTCACGCGGTGCTGCTGGCGACCGTTCTCGCCGCGTCCTCTCTTGGCGCGCAAACGAGAACCGTTACCGGCACGGTGACGCGCGATGGCTCGGTCCCACTCTCCGGCGTGTCCGTCGTCGTGAAGGGAACCAGCCAGATCACGCAAACCAGTACGCGCGGCACCTACTCGCTCTCTGTCACCCAGGGACAGACGCTCCAGTTCCGACTGATCGGCTATGTGCCGCAGGAACGGATCGTCGGCACCTCCGGCATCATCAACGTCGACCTCGAAAAGTCGGCCTCCAATCTCGACGCCATGGTCGTCACGGCGCTCGGGCAAACGGCCTCCAAGCGAAGCCTCGGTAGCGCGCAGCAAACGGTGAGTGGTCCCGAAATCGCGCAAACCGGTCGCGAAAACTTCATCAACGCGCTCGCCGGCCGTGTGGCCGGTGTCGACGTCACGAGCAGCTCCGGCGTGCCGGGCTCGTCGTCGAGCATCACCATCCGTGGTGTGAGCTCCATCAGCGGCAGCAATCAGCCGCTCATGATCATCGACGGCCTGCCGCTCGACAACAAGACGCTCAATACGGGCGTGCTGGCCTCCGACGCGCCGGGCTCGGCGACGGCGTTCAGCAACCGTGGCGTCGACTTCACGAACCGTGCGGCCGACATCAACCCCGAGGATATTGAAACCCTCGTGGTGCTGAAGGGCCCGGAAGCCGCCGCGCTGTACGGCATCGATGCCGCCAACGGCGCCATCGTGATTACCACCAAGCGCGGCAAGGCCGGCACCGGTGGTTTCGAGTACAGCAACTGGGTGCGCATGGACAACACGCGCGCGCAGCCCGAAATCCAGCAGGTGTATGGCCCCACGAGCAATGTTGGCGGCGCGCTGGGCTCGTTCCAATACTTCGGCGCCCCGTACGCGCCGGGCACGCAGTTCTTCGACAACGTGGACGGCTTCTTCCGCACCGCGATTTCGCAGCAGCACGTGCTCACGTTCAGCGGCGCCAGCGCCGACAACCGGATCAACTACCGCATTTCCGGCAATCTGAACCGGAATCTCGGTGTGATTCCCGGGTCGGATCTCTCGCGTATCAATCTCAGCGGCTCGTCAGGTGCCCAGGTCAACAAGTACCTCAAGGCCGACCTGTCCATGCTGTACATGCAGTCCACCAACAACCAGCCGGAAAAGGGTGGCAACGGCCCCCTGCTTGGCCTGTTGCTCTGGCCGCAGACGGACGACGCGTCGGACTTCCTGTCGCCGGCCGGTACGCGCCGCCGCGTGACGAACCTCGCGCAGTCGGGTGAGACGGACAATCCGTACTTCAGCATCAGCCGCAACAAGATCGACTCGCGCACGATCCGCTTCTTCCCGAATCTCGGGCTGACAGTTACGCCGTTCTCGTGGGGCTACCTCAAGACCAACATCGGCGTCGACAACTACACCAATTCCAACATCCTCGTCCGTCACCCGGAAAGCGCCGTTGGCTTCAGCAACAACGGTATTCTGGACAACGCGGTCGACGTGGTGCGCAACATCAACACGCAGACGCTGTTCAACATCAACCGGAAGAACGTCACCAAGAACTTCTCGCTCTCCGGCTTGGTGGGTCATGCGCTCAGTGATTCGAAGTCGACGGTGAACGCGGAAAGCGGGCGGAATTGGCTCGATCCGAACTTCGTGTCGATCAACAACACGGATGTCGCCACACGTTTTGCCCGGACGTCGATTTCTCAGCGTCGTCTGGTGAGTGTCTTCGGACAGGCGCAGCTCGGGTACAAGGATCTCCTGTTCCTCACGGCCACGGGCCGTAACGACTGGACGTCCACCATCCCCGTCGAGCGGAACTCGTTCTTCTATCCGTCCATCCAGGGAAGCTTCATTCTCTCCGACGCCGTCCCGGCGATCGGCCGCCATATGCTGCTCAAGCTGCGCTCCAGCTACGCGCAGGTGGGTCGCGATGCCCGGCCGTATGCCTATCGTCCCGTGCTCGAGTCCAAGACGACCACCGGCGGTGGCTACGGCTACGGCTTCACCGGTCCGAATCTCGGGCTCAAGCCGGAGTTCGCCGAGTCGCGCGAAAGCGGTTTCGAAATGTCGATGTTCGACGATCGCCTTGGCCTTGACGCGACGTACTACGCCAAGGAAACCACCGATCAGATCGTCAACGACATTCGCGGCAGCTACGGCACCGGCTTCATCCTCTTCAACCTGAACGGCGCCAAGACGCGCAATACGGGTTACGAAGTGGTGGCGCGCGCCATGCCGGTGCGCACCAAGGACGCGTCGTGGGAAATCATCGCCAACTACGAGCAGGCCAAGGGCCGCGTGGTGGCGTTGCCGAACGCGCTCCCCGAGTCGTACGTGTCGGACACCTGGCTGTACGGCAACATCCGCAACGGTGTGGCCCCCAACCTGTCCACGCGCTCCATGACGGGCACGTTCTACCTCCGGAACGATGCCGGGCAGTTGCTCATCGACCCCACCACCGGCTTGCCGGTGCGCAACGCGAACTTCGTCGACGCCGGCTACGATCGTCAGCCGCTGTGGACGATGGGCGTGACGAACAACTTCAAGTACAAGAAGGCCACGGTGTCGATGCTGTGGGACTTCCGCCGCGGCGGCGATGTGTTCAACGCCACGCAGCACTTCCTCACGACGCGCGGTCTCACCATGCAGACGCTCGACCGCGAAACGCCGCGTATCATTCCCGGCGTGCTGCGTGACGGCAAGCAGAACACGGCCACGCCCACGCAGAATACCATCGTGGTCATTCCGCAGGTGCAGCCGGGCTTCTACACGAGCATGAGTGAAGAACTGTTCGTCGAGAAGAACATCAACTGGGTACGCCTGCGTGACGTCACGTTCCGCGTGGAGCTCCCGCCCCGCTACCTGCACGCGCGTCGCGCCAGCGCGTTCGTGCGCGGAACGGACCTGCTGCTCTTCACGAACTACTCCGGTCTCGATCCGATCGTGAACGGCAACACCGCCGCCGTTGGTGGCTCGGGTGCCGTTGGCATCGACTTCGGCAACTTCCCCATGCCGCGCGGCTTTTCGTTCGGCATTACGCTGGGATACTGATCATGCGCCCTTATCTCGCCACCATGAAATTCGCGCGACGCGCGCTGCTGGCCGGTGTGCTGGTCGGTGCTGCTGGCTGTCAGAATTTCCTCGACGTCAACGAAAACCCCAACGCGCCGCAAACGGTCTCGGCGAATCTGTACCTCGCGCCCATCCTGCATTGGGTGGCCACGTCGGAACAGTTCGATGGCCGTTTCATCGGACGCTACACGCAGAACTGGACGCTGCCGTCGGGCGCCACGCTCCCCAGCACCTGGGATCGCATGGGCTATGACCCGACCAGCGACAACGGCGGCCAGCTCTGGCGTGACGTGTACTGGAACATCGGCCAGAATCTGGTCGACATGAACAACAAGGCCGAAGCCGAGCAGCGCTGGGATCTGCTGGGCATCGGACAGGTCGTGAAGGCGTGGGGCTGGCTCAAGGTGACCGATGTGCATGGTGAGCTCATCATCAAGGAAGCCTTCGACCAGACCAAGTTCACCTTCAATTACGACTCGCAGGAGTCCGCGTACCAGGAAGTGCTGAAGCTGCTCGACGCGGCCATCGTCAATCTGTCCAAGACGGATGGGGCCGTGAATCAGGCCTATCTGGCGCGCTATGATCGCGTGTACGGTGGTGACCGGATCAAGTGGTTGCGCTTCGCCTACGGCCTCAAGGCCATGACGCTCAACCACTTCAGCAACAAGTCGACGTACAAGCCGCAAGATGTCATCGCGGCTGTCGACTTGTCGTTCACGAGCAATGCCGATGACGCGCTGCTGCCGTACTCGGCGACCAGCGCGGACAACGCCGACGGCAATTTCTGGGGCCCGCGCCGTGCCAACATCAACAACTACCGGCAGACGAATTTCGTGCTGGGGTTGATGAATGGTGCTGCCTTCGGTGGCGTCGCCAACGGCCCGGCGCTCGATCCGCGCATGTCGCGCATGCTGGCACCGTCGCCGGACGGACAGTACCGCGCGTGGGATCC
This sequence comes from bacterium, assembly GCA_027484025.1. GTDB lineage: Bacteria > Gemmatimonadota > Gemmatimonadetes > Gemmatimonadales > Gemmatimonadaceae > Gemmatimonas. Next base: position 14,051 of record JAIXTI010000007.1, on the reverse strand, counting down.
GAACTCCGGTGTGCTGGGTCTTCCTGCCGCGCAGACGCCGAACAACTTCTTCGGCTATGCGGGTGGTCTGGGGGCCGGCTTGCCGTCGCGCTATCTGTTCGCCGACAAGAGCCGTTTCCCGATCATGACGTACTCGCAGCTCCAGTTCATCAAGGCTGAGGCGGCGCTGCGTTCGGGGAACCGCGCGGTCGCACTGGCGGCCTACACGAATGGTGTGTCGTCGCACATCGATTTCGTGAACGCGCGCAACACCGATGATGGTCAGCTGGTCACCCCGATCAGCGCCGCCGAACGCGCGGCGTTTCTCGCGAACCCGAGCATCATCCCAAGCGCCGGCAACCTCGCGCTGTGGCAGATCATGTCGCAGAAGTACATCGCCCAGTGGGCGTGGGGCCATGTCGAAACGTGGATGGACATGCGCCGCTACAACTACACGGGGCTCGACCCGGTGACCGGCACGCCGATCTACCCCGGCTTCTCCACCCCGGCCGTGCTCTTCCCGGACAACAACGGCAAGATCGCGCAGCGTATCCGGGCGCGGTACAACTCGGAGTATGTGTGGAACGTCGAAGCCCTGCGCGTCATTGGCGGGCTCGAACTCGATTTCCATACGAAGCCGCTCTGGATCACTCAACCGTAATCAGCGATGAAGACCATCCGATCATTAGCGATGCTGCTCGGTGTCGTCGCCCTTGCGGGGTGTGACAAGGACGCCGTTCAGATCTCCAGCATTACCGCCCCCGTGGATGGGGCGCGCGTGAAGTTCTTCAACTTCGGCCTCAATGCGCCGCAGGTGAACTTCTACGCGGGCACGAACAAGGTGACCGCCATCTCGTCGACGACGGCGGTGGAGTCTACGACCGGCGTTGCCTTCGGCGCGGTTGCCGCTGGCAACTCGTACGTGGTGATTCCGCCGGGGCAGACCAGCTTTACCGGGCGCATCGCGGCGGCCGTCGACAAGGATCTGCCGATTTCGACCATCTCGCGGACGCTCGAAAACGGGAAGGCCTATTCGGTGTACTTGAGCGGCTTCTACAACACCACGACGAAGCAGGTCGAAGGCTTCGCCGTTGAGGACGCATTCCCCGACACGTTCGATTACACCAACGCGCTTGTTCGTTTCGTGAACGCCAGCCCCAACTCCCAACCGATGCAGCTGTCGGCGCGGAGCTCCACGGGCACTGCCGACGTGACGGTTGGCGGCTTGGTTGCGTATGCGGCGGCGGGTGCGTTTGTCGCGCTCCCGTTGGGGTCGTACGATTTGTCCGCGCGGACGGCAGGTGCCACCACGCCGCTCGTCACGCGGACGGTGGTGACCTTCTTGCCGGGGCGCGTGTACACCATCACGGTCCGTGGCGATGCCACGCTGCCCAGCACCGGCACCGCCGTGAATCGTCCATTTCTGGATAACTCCACGAACCGGTAACGGTTGGCCGAGTTGGCGGTACACAAAGGGCGGCAACCATCCGGTTGCCGCCCTTTGTCGTTTTGGGTCACGCGCGATGTGTCAGCGCGTGAAGACTGCGCGAAACTGCGCCACCGCCCACTCCAGATCACGTCGCGCCACCATCAGCGGTGGCGAGAGCCGGATCACGGTGCCGTGCGTCTCCTTGCAGAGCACTCCGCGCTGCTGCAGCGCCTCACAGTACGGCCGCGCAGCCTCGTGCAACTCCACGGCGCACATGAGGCCGCGTCCACGAACGGCGCGGATGGCCGGATGCCGCAGGGTGCGCAGCTGCTCCAGCAGCCACGCGCCTTCCGTGGCCGATCGCTGCACGAGCTGCTCGTCGTGCAACACGCGCAGCGCTTCGCGCGCCACCGCACATCCCAAGGGATTCCCACCAAAGGTGCTGCCATGCGAACCGGGGCCGAAAACGCCGAGCACATCACGGCGCGAGACCACCGCCGACACCGGATAGAACCCGCCGCTCAAAGCCTTGCCGAGTATGTAGACATCGGGCGTCACCCCCTCGTGATCGCAGGCGAAGAGCGTACCGGTACGTCCGAGCCCGGTTTGAATTTCGTCGGCCATGAGCAACACCTGTTCGCGCGCGCACAATGCCGACAACTCGCGCAGGAATCCATCGGGTGGCATGAGCACACCGGCTTCACACTGAATGGGCTCGATGAGCACCGCACACGTGTTGTGATTCATCGCCGCGCGCACGGCGTCGATATCGCCGAACGGCACGAGCACGAACCCCGGCGCGAACGGGCCGAACTGTTCGCGATACGCCGGCTCGCTCGAGAACCCCACGATGGTGGTGGTGCGTCCGTGAAAGTTGTTGTCGAAGGCGATGATCTGCGCCTGATCGTGCGCGATTCCCTTGGTGCGATACCCCCAGCGACGCGCCGCCTTGATGGCGGTTTCCACCGCCTCCGCGCCCGTGTTCATAGGCAACACCATTTCCATGCCACACAGCGCGCCCAGCTCTTCGCAGAACGCGCCGAGCTGATCGTTGCGGAACGCGCGCGAGGTGAGCGTGACGCGCGCGGCCTGCTCGACCATGGTGCGCAGCAGGCGCGGATGACAGTGCCCCTGATTGACGGCGCTGTACGCGCTGAGACAATCGAGATACCGACGTCCCTCCACGTCGGTCACCCACGCACCCTGCGCTTCGGCGATCACCAGATCGAGCGGGTGATAGTTGTGCGCGCCCCACGCGTCTTCGCGGGCGATGTAGTCGGTGGTGCTCTCGGCGATGGCGGTGGTGGTCATGTGCGCGGTCTCAGAGAATGTGACGGCCGAAGGCGCTCGCAATGAGATCGGCGGCGAGTTCGGCGGTGGCGTTACGCGAATCGAGAATGGGGTTGATCTCGACGAGATCCATGGCCACCAGTGCGCCGGTGTCGTGGATGATTTCCATGGCGAGATGCGCTTCGCGCAACGTGGCGCCGCCGCGAACGGGGGTGCCCACACCCGGCGCTTCCTGCGGATCGATCCAGTCCACGTCGCAACTGAGATGTACGCCACCGGTGCCGGTGGTGGCGATGGTGACGGCGTCGTCCATCACGGCGCGTAATCCGCGCTCGTCGATATCGCGCATGGTGAACGCGCGAATACCCAAGGAGCGGATGGTGGCCTTTTCGGCGTCGTCGAGATCGCGCAGTCCTACGTAGACCAAGTGCTCCGGCCGAATGGCTGGTACGGCGCTGCTCAGTGAAGCGAGCGGCGTATGGCCATAGCCGAGCAAGTGCGCCACGGGCATCCCGTGCACATTGCCGCTGAGGCTGTTGGCGGGAGTGTTGATGTCGGCGTGGGCATCGAGCCAGATGAGTCCGGTGCGATGGCTCTGTTCGTGGAGCGCGGTGGCGGTTCCCGCGACCGAGCCGGCGGCGAGCGAGTGGTCGCCACCAAGGACCAGTGGACGCACACCGGTGCGCACCGCGGCGGCGGTGCGGGCGGCAAGGTCAGCGCAGACGCTCGTAATCACGTCGAGAAAACCGTTGCCGCCGTCGGCCACGGTGCTGCGGTCGGGGACGGCAACGTTGCCCGCGTCATGGACCCGTACGCCCAACCGCTCGAGCTGCGGGACGAGGCTGGAGAGGCGCATCGCCGACGGTCCCATGTCGACGCCGCGGCGGCTGGCGCCCAGGTCGAGGGGAACCCCGATGAGTTGTACGGCGACAGGGCTGGGCGGACGGTTCTGGAGAGGACGCATCATGGCCATAGAATGCGGCCTTTTTCATGCCAGCAACAAGTCAGAAAAATGTACAAGTTCCGTAACCAATAGAGCAAAGTGTGAATCAAGATTAGCATTATGCAAACAATCATCGTTCACTTCGTCGCCCACGACATCCGCTCCCCCCATGGACCAGCTCGATACCCAGCTGCTTTCATTACTGCGCGACAATGCGCGGACCCCCATTTCCGCCCTCGCCACACAGCTGAAAGTCTCGCGTGGCACGGTGCAGAACCGAATCGACCGTCTGCTTGAGGAACGGGTGCTGCTGGGGTTCACCGTGCGAACGACCCCCGAGGCGGCGTCGCATCGCATTCGGGCCATCACCACCGTGCGGACCGAGGGGGACGCCGATCAGGTGCTCCGCACCATGCGGGGCTACCCGGAGGTCCGGGCGCTGCACACCACGAACGGGCGCTGGGACATCGTCGCCGAGTTGGCGACCGATACGCTGCAGGAGTTCGACGAGGTGCTGCGGAAAATCGGGAAGGTCAAAGGCGTGGCGAACACCGAAACGAGTCTCCTGCTGTCGACTCACAAGTTGTGAGTATTCAAGCCTTCCCCTAGTGGGAAATTTATTGTGCCTGTCGCTGTTGCATTTAGAAAAACAGTGTTAGGTTAAAAAATGCCTTTCTTGAGCTACTGAAATGGCCACCACGGATAAGCCCGGACGTCGGCTCGAGCTTTGGTGGCGGCGGCGCATGGTTCGGCTACTGGCCGCGTTGCTGCGCCTGCAGGACCGGGCGCGTACGAGCGCGCCGCGTGGCGCCCGGCGCGCCGATGGCGAGCGGGTGTTGTTTCTGCGTCCCGACCGCATCGGCGACATGATCGTGTCCACCGGGGTCATTCGCACGATCGCCGCCGTTCCCGGCGTGCAACTCGATGTGCTGGCCTCGCCCGCCAATGCGCCGGTGCTCGCGCGCGAGCCCCTCGTGCACGAGGTGTTGATCCTCAACCGGCAAGGCCTCGCGAAGATCTGGCAGAGCATTCGCGCCATGCGCGCTCGTGGCTACGACACCGTCATCGACTGCATGCCGACGGCGCCGTCGGTGACGACGCTCATGATCATGTTGGCATCCGGGGCCCGTCGACGCGTGGGCACGTTGGGACGCGGCCTCGACGAGATCCTGTCGCCCGCAACGCCGTCGCTGCCCATTGACGCACACATTGTCGATCACCTCGCGCTGCTGGCAACGCCATTCGTGCCGAGCGACGCCACGATCGACCCGTCGCCGGTCATCGAGCTTGGCGAGGATGAACGCCTCGCGGCAGAGGCGCGTTGGGCGGCGCACGATGCGCCGGTGTCTGAGGTGCGGTGTCGACTGCTCGTCAACATCTCGGCCGGAAAGACGGCGCGACACTGGCCGGTCGAATCGTACGCCGACGTCATTGCCGCCGCGCGCGCCATCGCGCCGTCACTCACGGTGTGCATCATCTCGGCGCCTCACGACCGGGAACGCGGCGAAGCGCTGGCTGCGCTCACGCACGGGCACTATCTCGCGACGCGCACGCTGCGCGAGGCCTTCGCCGTGGTCGCGCAGGCCGATCTGTTCTTCACGCCCGACACGAGTCTCGCGCACGCGGCGGCAGCCTTTCGTGTCCCCACCGTAGATATGCTGCTGGCGGGCAAGGCGTCGCAATGGGGACTGTACCGCGCGCCGGGGATCAACCTTGAATGTCCCGATGACTCACTGCAGTCGCTCGACGTTCGCGTGGCGAGCGACGCCTTGCAGCAACTGCTCATCGCGTTTCTCGAGCCGGCAATGACAACGGCCCGCGACGCCTGACTGGCATCGCGGGCCGTTCGTCGCGCAGGCGGGTCTATTTCACACCAAGCTGCTTGCGCAGGAACGTAATCGTGCGCGGCCACGCGTCTGTGGCAGCGGCGAGGTTCGCCGCTTCCTCGACTTCATTGCGATTGGTGGCCCGCGGATCGTTCTGCGCGCGCAGGAATCCGTGCACCGCGCCTTCATAGTTCATGCTGGTGTAGCTCTTCCCTTTGGCCTTCATGACGCTGTCGATGGCGGGCATGAGCGCCGCAATGCGGCCGTCCTTCGAGCCGTTGAGCAGCATGATGGGCTGCGAGATCTTTGCCAGGGAATCGGCGTCGACCGACGCGGGCACCGCGGCCGTCGTGGCGGTGGCCGGCGCCCCGCCCGTGGTGTACGGCGCGCCGTAAAACGCGACGCCGCCCGAGAACCCCTTAAGTCCGCCGTTCACGCCGTGTGCCCATGTCGTGGTGCCACCCCAACAGTAGCCGATGACCGCATAGCGCGGCTGCGCGCTCGGCAGCATCATGGCGTAGTTCGCCGAGGCCTTGATAACGGTGTTGCGCTCGTCGGTACTCACGCCACGAATAAGACGCTGCGCCGTGTCGGCAGACAGCTCCACGGTGCTCGCGCCGCCGCGCACGCGCGACAGGAAGTCCGGCGCCACCGCGATGAATCCGTCGGCGGCCAACTGGTCGGCCACGCCGCGCACCCACGTGGAGAGTCCGAAGATTTCGTGCACCACCACAACAACCGGCGCCTTCTGACTCGCCGTCTTGCTGAACGGATACACGACCCACGCCATGAGCGAATCGGCTGAACCTGGCGCGTATGCGATCTTCACCCATTCGCTGTGGCGTGGGCTGTTCTTGACGCGTTCGGCGGCGCCGTTGTTGCTCGCGGGCAGCGCACTGTTCTGCTGCGTGGCGCCACGCGTTGCCACCGGCGCAGCCATGTCGGCAGCACTCATGTGTGCCATGTGTTCGTCGGTACCCATGGCCATACCGGCCATGCCGGAAGGCACCTGCGATGAGCGCGACACGCCCGGAGCAGATGGCGTCGTGCGCTGCAGGGTGCAGGCGCCGGCCAGAACAAGCAGCGGCAGACCCAGCGTGAATCGGCGGGACATGAAGACCTCTGAGAAAGTGAAAGACCCCGGCAAATGTAACGTTGCCGGGGTCGTTGTCACGTGAAATGCGTTGCCGGTGTGCCCTTATCCAGCCATAAGCAGCTGTGGCCGGGTACGGCGTCTCGTCGTTGGACTCAGCGTGAACTGCCCCACGATCGCGCCGAGGGTGCGCGCCTGGCTCGACAGTTCCTCGGCCGTGCTCGCCGACTCTTCTGCGTTCGAGGCGGCCTGCTGCGTCGTACCATTCAACTGGTCGACGGCGCCATTGATCTGCGTGACCCCTCGCGACTGCTGGTCGGCCGCCGTGGCCACCTCTTCAATGACACGCGCCACACGCTCTACCTGCGTCGTGATCTCTCCGAAGCTCTGCGTCACTTCATCGTTGAGCGTATAGCCGCGTTCAGCACTCTGCAACGATTGTTCGATCAGCGCTGCGGTATTGCGCGACGCTTCCGCCGAGCGGATGGCCAGGTTGCGAACTTCTTCGGCGACGACGGCGAAGCCACGACCCGCGTCGCCGGCGCGTGCCGCTTCGACCGCGGCGTTGAGCGCCAGCAGGTTGGTCTGGAAGGCGATCTCTTCGATCGTCTTCACGATCTTCGACGTTTCCTGGCTGCCGCGACGGATCTCCTGCACGGCCTCCGTGAGGCGCTCCATGCGGCGGCGCCCTTCCGTGGCGTTCTGCTGCGTCCGTTCCACCAGCGCCAGCGCTTCCTGCGTGTTGGCGGCCGTCGACTTCGCCATGCTGGCAAACTCGGTCGTGCTCGACGCGATTTCCTCAATGCCCGCGGCCTGCTCGCTGGCGGTGCTCGCCAGCCCCTGACTCGCGCTGGCAATCTGCCCGCTGGCCGCCGACACCTGCTCGGCAGCGCTCGACACCTGCTGCAGCGTCTCGGCGACGTTTTGCACGGCCGTGTTGATCGCGTCGGTGAGCGTACGATACTCGCCGGCGTAGCTGCCCTCGACGCGTGCGCTCAGGTCGCGATCGGCGACACGAACGAGGACCTGCTGCGCTTCGTTGAGCGGCGCGGCCACGGCGTCCATGACGCCGTTCAGCCCCGTCATGACGTCCCGGAAACGGCCTTCGAACTGGGTGGTATCGGCACGGTTGTCGATGACGCCCGCCTGCGCGCTGGCCGACAGTGACTGGGCTTCGGTGACGAGCTTGGTGATGACGCCGCGCATCTCGCCGTAGGAGGCGACTGCCGACTGCGCGAGCGTGATCATGCCGTCGACGCTGTTGGCGATTTCGCCCATTTCGTCTTTCGCCGTCGACCGGATGTGTGTGGTCTTGGGCACCACCTCGACCGAGATATCACCGCGACTCATGCCTTCCAAGCCATGGCGCAGGCCGGTGAGACAGACTTGCTGCAGAGACGTCGTACGCGCCAGCACTTCCAGGACGGTACGCTCGATCATCTTGCTTACGATGTGGGTAAGCGAGAGCCCAACGACTACCAGCAGCACGACCACCACCAACAGGACGACGCGGCCTGTGCGGTACGCCTCAGCAGCCTTCGCGGTCGCCTTGAGGCTTTCGTCGTGATTGAGCGTGATGAGGGCGTTCAGCGTGCTGTGGAGATCATCGAACTTCGTGCGGACCGTGCCGGCGAGTACGGCGCGGGCCTCGGCGTTTCGCCCGGCACGCGACAACGACTGCGCTTCGGGCCAGGCGGCAAAGAGGGCGCTTGCCTTCGTGTTGTACGCTTCGAAGAGCTTCCGATCTTCCTCCAGAATGATCGTTTCTTCGTACGATTTGGCCGTCGAATCGATTACCGCGCGCTGCTTGGTGAGCTCGTCTTCAGCGGCCGTCATACCCTCGTCGTCCGGCGCCGCGACATGCGAAAACTGCAGGACCCGATACTCGGTCAGGGCGTTTTCCAGTGCACCGATTCGCTCCACACCCGGGAGCCAGTCACGGGTGACGGCGGTGGACTGCTCGTTCAGCACCGAGAGTTGGCGGTTGGCGACGAGCCCGGTTGCCACCAAGCCGGCCAGAACAAGGCCGACGGTGACCTGCAGCTTGCGGCGAATACGAAGATTGGAAAACCAAACGGTCACAGTGTCTCCTCGTCGAGAGCACGGGTTGCACAAATATTTCGGCCAATAGGAAAGGCTCGGGCTCGGGAGAGTCTCGGTACGGGCTCACGGCGGGTTTACAGGGACCAAGGGCTTAGGCCTCCCAGCGCCTGAGTGGTCAGCCCCCCCGGTGGTACCCCTCGATCCGGCCCACCTCCTCCCGCGCCCCGAAGACAAAGGCTCGCCGCTCGTGCAGTGCTTCCGGAACGAGCGGAAGCACCCGGGCGTGACCGTCGCTGGCCCACCCCCCGGCCTGCTCGATGAGCATGGCAACGGGATGGACCTCGTACAGCACCCGCAATCGCCCCTGCCGGTACCCTTCCCGCGCGTCACGCGGATACAGAAACACCCCGCCGCGCATGAGAATGCGGTGCGCCTCGGCTACCAGCGACGCAATCCAGCGCATGTTGAAGTCCACCCCTCGCACGCCCGTCGCGCCCTCCAGGCACTCCTGCACATAGCGTGACACGGCAGGCTCCCAGTGCCGCTGGTTGGACGCATTGATCGCGAATTCCCTCGTGGTGGGGGCGATCGCGATGTCAGGGTGGGTGAGAATCCATTCGCCGAGCTGCGGATCGAGGGTGAACGCGTGCGTCCCGCGTCCCACGGTGAGCACGAGCATGGACGACGGGCCGTATAGCGCATAGCCCGCACACACCTGCGCGGTGCCGGGGAGCAGAAAGTCCTCGGTGGTCGGGACGGCCGTACCGCGAGGCGCGCGGCGCACAGAAAAAATGCTCCCCACGCTCATGTTCACATCGATATTCGACGACCCATCGAGCGGATCGAAGCAGAGCAGGTATTTGCCGCGTGTGTAGCGCGACGGAATGAGGTAGGGGGCGTCGAGTTCTTCCGACACCATACCCGCGCAGACGCCGTTCCACTCGCACGCACTCAGGAAGAGTTCGTTGCTGACCACGTCCAGCGGTCGCTGGATCTCCCCCTGCACATTGGTCGCGTCGGTCTCGCCGGCAGGTACGGCGAGCACTCCACGGGCGACCTGCAGGGCGATGGCTTTGCACGCCAGGGCAATGGCGGTCACGAGATCGTCAAAGTCGCCGGTGGCGCTTGGAACGTCCCGGCGTGACTCGATGAGAAACTGCGCGAGCGTGGGTCTGCCGCCCGTGAGGGATAATTGGCGCATCCTGAACGATTGTCGTGCAGGCGTCCCACACGCTACTGTAGGCACATGATCCCACGCGTGGTCCCGTTCCGTGCCGCCTCCCTCCTGCTGGCACTCGCCGCACTGTACACGGGGTCGGCGTGCGACCGTCCCGCTACGCCGGCTGCCGCCGTCGCACAGCAACCGGACACGGTAGAACGGCAGTTCCGGAACGTGGCGACCTCCGTTGCCTATGTGGGCGACTCGAGCTGCACGAGTTGCCATGCCGCCGAGGCGGCCTCGTACGCCAAGCACAGCATGGCGAGCTCCTTTCACAAGTGGAGCGCTGACGGCCGAGTGGAACAGGCCATGGCGGAAGCGCTACGGAATCAGCCCAGCGGGTACGCGTACAAGGTCATCGATAGTGCTGGTGCCCTCTGGCAGGTCGAAACGCGTCCGGGGGACGCCGCCATGCCGGTGCACGAGCTGCGTCGCCGCATGGATTACGTGATGGGGAGCGGGCGGTTGGCGCGGACGTACTTCACGGAAGAGAACGGGCGGCTCTTTCAATTGCCGCTCACATGGTATGCCAACCACGGCTGGGATTTCAGCCCGGGCTACGAAATCAATAACGCGCGGTTTTCGCGTGTCATGCCCGACCGGTGCATTGCCTGTCACTCGAGCTATCCCACGCCGGCGCCGCATCTCGAAGGCAAGTATCCCGTGCTGCGCGCCGGCATTGGCTGCGAGCGTTGCCATGGTCCGGGGGCGTTGCACGTGACCAAATGGCGCACCGGTGCGGGCGCGGCGTCGCGGCCGGCAATGCACAGCATGGACTCGTCGATCGTGAATCCGGTGCGCCTGCCGCTCGATCGACGCATGGATGTCTGCGAGCAGTGTCACGTGCATACGTCAGTCGCGGTGTTGCGCGAGAAGCGCACCGCCTTCGACTTCACTCCCGCCAAGCAGCTCGAAGCGCAGTACGCGTACTTCAAGAATGGCGGCGATATCGATCTCGTGTCGCATGCCGACCGTCTCAAGCAGAGCGCGTGCTTCCGCGCCTCCATGACCAGCGACAAGCCGCTTGAATGCGCCACCTGCCATAACCCGCACGCCGCGCCCGCGACGCGCGCCACGCGCAATCAGCCGTGTCTGTCGTGTCACACCGGCAGCGCGTTCACCGCGAAGTTCACCACGGCGGCCGCGAAGCTGTCGCACGCGCAGGCGGGCGATTGTGTGAGCTGTCACATGCCGGTCGTGAAGGAGCGTACCGTCCCTCACGGGACCTTCAGTGATCACTGGATTCGCGTGCCGACGCGTGATTCGGCGCGCGCGGCGAAGTCGGCGGTGGCCATCGAGCCGTACTATGCGCGCGATCGCAGCGGGCCGGAGAGTGCGTTGTACACGGCCATGGGTAAGGTGGTGTTTGCGTCGCTGTCGGGCAGTGGCGACATGTTCGACGAGGCGGCCACCGAACTTACGCCGTTGCTGGCGAACGATCGCGCCTATCCGCAGGGACACTTCCTGCTCGGGGTCGCGCATCAGGCACGCGGACGACAGAAGGAAGCGGCCGCGGCGCTCGAGCGTGCCATGGAACTCGGAGACACGCGTCCCGATGTGTTGCGTGCGCTCGCCCAGGCGAAGGTGCGACAGGGGGACACCGACGACGCCCGCGCACTCTACGAGCGTGCGTTGTCGTCGCAGCCGGCGCTGGCGTGGATGCGCGCCGAGTACGCGGATGTGCTGCAGCAGGAGGGTGCACTGAGCGACGCAGTGCGGGAGTACCGGGCGGCGTTGCGCGAGCAGCCCAGCCTGGCGTCGGCTTCGTTCAACCTTGGGCTCGCCCTGCTCGCGCAGCAGCAGACCGCCCCCGCCTCGGCGGCGCTGCTCGATGCCGTGCGTCTCGAGCCTGACTATGCCTCGGCGCTGGAGGCGCTGCTGGTGGTGAAGTCGAACGGCAAGAAGGTCGCGCAGCTGTCGGCGCTCCCGTCGCCGGTGTCGGCGGTGCGGACGGCGCCGCGCCTGCCCATGCTCTTTGGTGTGCGGGCCAGTGCGCCGGCGCAGGTGGCCTTCGTGAACACGCCGCCAAACGGTTATGTGCTCGTGTACAGTCCCGACGGCGCTCTGCTGCTGGCGGTTCCCACTAATGCTGGTGGCACCGTGACGTGGGATGTGCGCGGCGGCGAAGGGCGGGTGCTGGCGCCCGGACTGTACCGGGCGGAGGTGCAGGCGCGTGGTATGGCCGCGCCGTTGCCCACGCACTGGTTCGCGATCGTGGCGGCGCCCAAGTAACGCGCACAGGATGGCGTAGGGTGGCTCGCGCACTCGGTGTTTGTCTGCATGAGTGCGCGCGCCACGAAGGGTGCAGCGCCTCGACGCACCCCGTCCGGCTGCCAGAGTGAGCAGCAGGAGAGATCGTTGTGAAACGCATATCAATTCGCAGGACGTCGCGCGCACCGGTAGTTCTCGGGCTCGCGCTCACGGCGGTGCTACCACGAGCGGCAGCCGCGCAGATCGCCGACCTGCAGCGCAGTGCCGTGGCCGACGTCGCGCGCCTGACGTTCGGTTACCTCTGCGACGACACCTTCTTGTTGCGCAACGACGGCGACAAGCCGGTTGAGGCGAAGCTTGGGGTCGCCAAGAGCGGTACGCAGTCGCCCGTGTCGCTGGGCGCGCACGAGCAGGTGCAGTTCTCGTCCAAATCGAAAGACGATGTCGAACTATGGATGGGCGACAAGCTGGTCGCCAAGGCGGAGAAGGACAAACGGGCCTGCAAGGATGTGCAAGGCAACGCATCGGTGGCCGTCGCGCCGCTGGAAGTGGCCACAGACAGCGATAAAGGGCGCCGGGCGTATGCCAACTACCCCTACTTCGATCCGTGGTTCTACGGAGGCTTTGGCGCCCCGTTCGGGCCATGGGGTGGCGGCTTCGGTGGCGTTGGGTTCCGGCCGTTCTACACGGGGTTTGTGGGTGTGCCGATTGTGGTGAATGGGCGAGGCGGAGGCGGGCGGCGGCGCTGAACTGCGGTCGAAATACGGTTGGTTGGTCCGGCGACTTACTGGCAGACGGATCTAGCCCTCAGGAAAAAGAACGCAAGAGCACAGGGAAAAGCACGGTTCCATCCGCACGGAACTGCAGTCCCGTTTTTGGTGAACGGCACCGCGCTTTCTCCTGTGCCCTTGCGTTCTTTTTCCTGAGGGCTCGATTCGTCGCCCGTAGGCCGCCGGACCAAACAACCGTAGTTCAAAGCGCTTGGCATCCGCCCCGCACATCTCCACTGTTCAGATATGCGTTTCCTTCTGCTTTTTGCTTTTGCCTCGCCAACGCGGTCAACGCCGGTCGTGCAGCCCAGCCACCCGCTGTGCACCGCCGCCGCTACCTTCTTGCGCACCGACCGCAACATGGCCGCCATCGTCGAGCCCGACACCATCGACGACTGGCGCACGCGGAAAAAGGTCCCCGGCTGCAAGGTCACCGCAGCCGGTGGCACAGCGCGTGGCGTCCAGCCGGAAGCGGTGGCCTTCTACGAGCGCATTCGCGCGGTGGGATGGACGCGCACCCCCGACCCGCGCGATGCACCGAACGAAGCCTCGCTGCGCTTTCGCCAGGGCAACGTGGATTGTCTGTTCAACGTGTACGGGCCGGCCATGCTCATGACCGAGGCCGAAGACAAAGCGGGCGAGACGCGCGCATTGCAGCCCGGTGAGCAGCGCTATCACGTGTACGTGATGTGCATGCCCGCCATGCCGGCGGCACCGCGCGAGTAGCTACACTGGTCCCGAATGCGTGACCGCGCCGAGGTGCGCGGCGCCCACGAGCGCGCGGTACTTCTCGAGCACACCGCCACGCACTGACGACGCACGCACCGGCAGTGCGGCCAATCGTGCGGCCAGCGTTTCGTCGCTGACTTCCACCGTAATGCGGCGCGCCTCCGGGCGCGCGTCGATGGCAATGATGTCGCCATCATGCAGCAGTGCGATGGGGCCGCGATCGGCGGCTTCCGGCCCGGCGTGTCCAACGCACAAACCGCGCGTGGCGCCGCTGAACCGTCCGTCGGTGAGCAGCGCGACTTTGTCGCCCATCCCCTGGCCGTACAACAGCGCGGTAATGCCCAGCATTTCGCGCATCCCCGGACCACCGCGCGGGCCTTCGTTGCGAATGACGAGCACATCGCCTTCGCGATAATCGCGCTGCGTGACCGCGACCTGCGCCGCCTCTTCACTTTCGAACACGCGCGCCGGTCCGCGATGCACGAGCGTCGCCAGCCCGGCGGTTTTGAGCAGGGCGCC
>JAIXTI010000141.1 GCA_027484025.1 bacterium | reverse complement strand
CCCCGACGCGCCAGCGCAGCGCCGCGCCAGACCCGGCCGGGACCCCGACCGTTTGTAGACCCCGACCGTGGTGGCAGTGCCCCGACTGTGGTGGCAGTGCCCAGACTGTCGTGGCTGTGCCCCGACTTCCGCCACGACCACGACCTCGACCCAAAGCGCCACGAAGACAGCAGGCGACCCAAGCGCCGTAGCCTTTGCGCGCAAAACGAAGCCCCCGATGCCTGTCGCATCGGGGGCTTCGTTGTATATGGCGCTACAACCGCTTACTGCAGCTTCACCGTCTCGAGGAACAGCTGCCGGCCTTCGCGCGCCGTGACAAAAATGATTCCACCGGGGCCGAAACCGACGACCTGACGTCCCGGCGGCAGCTTCACGCGCTGGAGCAGCTTTCCATCGGGAGCGATCACATCGTATACGAGCGGCGGCTGATTCATCATCGCCCCCACCATCGCCATCATGGCCGCCGGCGGCGGTCCTTGACGCGTGGAGTCGCGCGGGGCGCCGGGCGCTCCCGGAGCTCCACCTGGCGCGCCGCCAGCCGGCGGGCCCCCCATGGCCCCCATTGGCGGGCCACCACGACCGCCCATGAACGACTGCGCGAGCTGCGCCGACAGGTGCGAGGTAGTCGGCACCACCCAAAGATTGCCGCTCATGTCGGCAATGCTCGAGCCCTGACGCACCGGCGGGTAGTAATCGGGCAGCTTATCGGCACCAATGGGTTCGAACGACATGCGGAACCCGCCACCACCACCACCCGCACCCATACGATCGGTGGCCATCTTGGCCATCGTCTGCAGCGAGTCGACGAGCTTGGTCTTGTCTTCGTCGCTGATGCGCTTCCAGTCGAACGGGAGCTTCTCCGACGCGACGTGGCTGCCATCGGGACGATAGTAGTCCACGTGGTAGTCGAGCACGCGCATCACGGCCACGGTGCCGTCGCTGAGCAGCGCCCAGTCGTCGGCCTGCGGCAGCGGATTGATCTTGATGGTCATGCGCGTCGAGCCGTCTTCACCGCGCGTCATGGCCGTTTCGTTCTTCGGCACCTTCACGTAGGTGACCGTGTCGGCCTTTCGTGTGTCGAAGTCGACGCGCACGATGGGTACGGAGTCGGGCTGGCTGCCGGGGTTGAAGCCGCGACCGCCGGGGCCACCAAAGGGCTGTCCGCCACGATCACCACCACCGGCGCCTCCACCGGCACCGCCCGGCGGACCGCCACCGAACTCGCCGCGGTTCTGCGTATTGGCGGGACGCCCATTATTGTTGCCCCCCTGTCCGCCTTGACCGCCACGGTTTCCGCCGCGGTCATTGCCACCGCCGAACATCATACCCATGGCCCCACCGCCGCCGGGCCCACCGCCCTGCCCACCCTGGCGGTAGTACAAGCGTCCCTTGGCATCAAACGCGTGTGAGCCCAGGTTCGCGCCGCTGAGCGTGTTGATGTCGTTGGGACGCGGCGACGCCATGACGCGCGCGGTCTTGCCATCCTTGTTGAGCACGACGAGCGACAGTGTGGACGCATCCACCACGATGGTGGAGTCACCGAGATACGGCAGCAACCCAATGGGGCGCTGCGGATACGGCATGAGACCGCCGGGCGCCGTGTCTGCCACCACCAACGCGTTCTTGAGCGACGCGTCGAACTTGACCAGCTGACGCCGCTGGACGTCGTTGACGAATACCGAGCCATCGCTGAGCGCGCGCACCATCGTCGCGCTCGTCAGCGGCTGCGCCGAGCGGGAAATGACCGCGGAGACGTCGCGAACTGGCACCTGTACGGCGGGCGCCGCCGGCGGCGCATTCTGCGCCACCGCGGTTGCTGCGGAGAGAACGACTCCCGCAGCGCTCCAGAGCGCCGTGCGAGAAAAACTGTTCATGGGAGTACCCATTGAAGTGTGCTTCGAAAAGAACGTCAGAATCTTCGGCATGATGATCAACGGCCTCGGCCGCCCATGCCACCACCCATGAAGCGGTTCCCACCAGCAGTACCAGAGCGAATGCCCTGCAGGTTCCGCTTATCCATGAACGGCACCAGCGATTCAGGCAGAATGCGGAACTGCTCAGGGGTCAGCAGCCCCTTGATGCCCGGCGCCACCTTGATGAGGACGTCGACGCTCGTTTCGCGGGCACGCAGGTAGCGATCGTACGCCTGATCGTGGTTGTACTTGTCCGGAAGGTCCGCGAGGAAACGCGCCACCGGCGTCCAGATGCTGTCGCTCTTGAGGACGTACAAGCGGTTGAGCGTCGCCAGGCTGTCGGCCTGCTTGCGCGTGAGCTTGAGCGTGTCGGCCTGCTGCAGAATCTGCTGCATGGGATTGATGATCCCCACGTTGGCCGTCTGGCGAAGCTGCTGCAGGCTCGGCTTGTTCCCGGGGCGGCTGCGACCGCGATCGAGCTGCTGCATGAGCTGCTGCTGTTCACGCGTCGGCGACAGATCGTAGTTCATCTGCAGCGTGAACGTGACCGGCGCAGAACGCTGCGTCGTCTGGCTCGGGCGCGTGCTGCCGAAGCGCTCGTTGACTTCGTACTTGTAGCTGCTCGTCACCGGGTCGAAGCCGCGCACGAACAACAGCGCGCCGTTGCTCTGCGGATTCACGAACGAGCCCCATCCCTTGAGTCCCGACTCGCCGTTGATGAGGCGATCGATACCGTTGAGCGGGTTCGCCACCTGGAACGACAGGTTGACGCGCTGCGGCAAACCGAGCTTGAGCGAATTGAACGAGAGGTTCAGGTTGCCCGACATGCCCCACGGCCCCTGGCAGGAGTTTCGTCCGGCGAACTGCCCGAGCTGGCTGCGCAGACAGGCGGTGGCTTCGCGGGTACCGCTGGCGAGGAAGTTCTCGAGACCCGCCTTGAGCGCCGGATCGTTTACCGTGGCGGGATTGAAGATGAAGGCGCGATCGTTGCCATAGCTGTCGCCGTTGATGTCCTGATTTACCGTGGGCGTGTAGTAGATGCCCGAGCGGAAGTTGCCGAACCAGGAGATGCGGACAGCGTCCCACGCGTTGTAGCTGAGCGAGTACTGAATCTGATGGCGCGAGAAGTTGGAACCACGCGACCATTCAATACCGTCCGGCGAACCAACCGTGCTGTTGAAGCCGAGGAACTGTTCGCGCACGTCGGCGAGCACGTACGAGAGACTCCAGCTCCACTTGGTGTTGAACGTGAACGGACGGAGCGACACCGTGGCCTGCTTGCTCTCAGACTCGAGCTCCGACGTCTGCGCCGTGACGCGGCCATACTGCGGGAACAGTCGCGCGTCGCGCCACGCCACCTGACCGGTAGTGCCCACGATCGCGGTGGGGGCCACATACACCGGACGTCCTGCCTCGTTGCTCAGCGCGAAGCGCTGCACGTTCGGGAAGTTGATGTCGATGCCGCCCTGCTGACGCTGGTTGCGCGAGTACGTCGCGTCGACGGAGAAGTTGAAGCGGTTCTTGAGTACCGGTCCCTGCCACCCGAGGTTACCACGCAGCGAACGCTGCGCGTAGTAATCGGGGAGGAACAGCGTCACGTTCGGCGAACTGTTGGAGAAAACCGAACCCGACGTGCCGTCGGCACAGGTGCGCGGGATGTTGTTCGCATCGGCCGCAAACGACGTCCAGTCGGGAACCGGCGTAGCCGAGCCAACGCAGGTGAGCTGCTGCAGGCCGCTCGGCAAACCGGTGTTGTCGATCGCGTTCGAGATGAGCTGCGTCCCCGGGGTGTTCTGGAAGAGCCCAACGCCACCGCGAATGACCGCGCGCGGCGCGCGCACCATCCCCGGAAGCAACGTCATCTGATCGGCCTGCCCCACCGTCCACGAGAAGCCCAGACGCGGGCTCACGTAGATGCGGTTCGGCACCTCGGCGTTGTCGTAGCCAAAACGGGCAAGCACGTCCGGATTGGTCTGCGGCCCCATGTTGTAATGGTTGCCGTCGACACGCACGCCATACTGCACCTGCAGATCATTCGTGGGGCGCCAGGCATCACCCAGCGACATGGCCGCCACATACTGGCTGCCCTTGCGGGTGCGCGGCGACAGCAAGCGCGTGTACGACGCCGGCCGGTTGGCTTCGAGATCGGCCAGCGTGTTGTAGCTGAACGAGCCGAACTCGTTGAAGTTGAAGAGCGAGCTGAACTCGTCGCGCCGAACTTCGGTGGTGAACTTCACGCGGTGACGGTTGTCGGCCGAGAACCACGACATGGTGTTGTTGCCGGCCAGCGTGCTGTTGGCATTCGCGTTGTTGAGCGCCGTGCTGCCACCGAACTGCAGATTGCTCACCGAGGCCGAGCCGTCGCCGAACTGCGAGTTCACGCGCACGTTGCCCGACGGCAGGAAGTAGAACGGCTCGCCGTCGCTGCGGGTCGTGCTATAGCCAACCGTGGTTTCGCTGAAAATGCCCTTCCACCCGAGCAGGCCGCTGTGACGCGCCTGCGCCGATCCGCCCCAGTTGGTGCGCGTACCGTCACGCGACGGCGTGATCAGGCTCGTGCCACCGCCACCGAATCCGCCGAAGCCACCAAAGCCGCCACTACCACCGACTGGCGACGTCTGATTGAAATTGCCCGACAGCGTGATCGCGTACGTACTGCCTCGCGACGAGTTCTGCGGCACCCAATCAAAGCTGTTGAGCGTGTTGAAACTCGTGCGAATCCGACGGGGATCGTAGCCGGCTACCGTGACCGGCACCTGATCGGTGCCGAGAATGTCGAGCAAACGCGCGACCGAATCGGCCGAGACGCCTGCGGCCGCAAAGCCGGCGGCATCGCTGCTGAGCAGTGTCTGCAGATCCTGCAAGCGACGGTCGAACTGGAACGACGTGTTGTAAAACAGCTGGTCTTGCTTGATGGGGCCGGCCGCCGAGCCACCGAGCGACATGTTCGTGTACTGCTGCCCCGTGGCCGTACCGATGCGATCGAGCCACTGCAGCTGCGGCGACACGAAGTTGCCGCTGAGACGGCGCGTCAGGAAGTTCGACCCCGAGCGCGTACGAACCTGCACCTGTCCACCCGAGAAGCCACCGCGTGAGACGTCATAAGGCGAGGTATTGAGCGAAGTCTGAATACCGGCGTCACGCGGCAGCTGCGCATCGCCGAAGTTGAGGCCGTTGAGCTGCGTATTGTTCTGGTCGCCGCCCAGGCCGAACACCGAGAAGGCGTCGGCCGCGCCGTCGGCGCCCAGCAACAGCTGCACCCCCGGAATCGCCGACGCCATGGCCGCCAGGTCGCCCATCTGCTCGGCATTCAGGAACCCTGCCGTTTCGTCGCTGACGCTCTTTTCCGTGCCGCCCACGTCAGAAACCGTGTCACTTCGCGACACTGCCGCCCGCTCCGTGATCTGCATGGCGTCGAGCGTGATCGTCGCGGGCGCCATGCGCGCATCGGCAATGAGGATTTCCTGATCGGCCGTGCGCTTGACCTGATACCGTCGCGGCGCGAGCCCGATACCGGAGAAGGTGATCCAGTAGTCGCCCTCACCACCCGGGAACGAGATGGTATAGCGGCCGTTCGCGGCGGTCCGTGCCGTACGACTCACATTCCCGCTGAGCGTCGTCGCGGTGACGAGCACATTGGGAATAGGGAGGGTATCGGTGCCGAGGACGCGCCCTCGGATGATGTCGATCTGCTGCGCCCCGGCGGATGTCGCGCTGACCGCAAAGGCCAGACAGACAGTCAATACGCACGCCAGGCGGCGAAAAATGAGCGATGTAGTAGTCACGACGAGTGAGACGAATGTTTTCGGGCGTTCGTTAAGAACTTCGCAAACGCCTTGCGCGCGCTTGCCGTTTTGTGCATCGCGCTGCATGTGGCATTAATGCGTCGGGCACGTTTTTCGTTGTGAATTCTCCTAAACCTGCGACTCGGCCCACTTCGCGCGAGGGACGAAACGGCGGAGACCGCATCCAGACGAATTGACTCGGCATTCGGTGCATGCCCGCCCGGGGACGCGAATACGAAGTGAGAAACCACACTCAACGGCGCACCGACTGACGCACGGACTGACGCGCCACTGACGCACGCCACGCATATCTTTCGCGCATGGAAATTCTGCGCGATCCCCTCTGGAACAACATCCGGCTCGACCCGCTGGCGCTGGCGCTGCTCGAAACACCGGTCATGCAGCGACTGCGCTATGTGCGGCAGCTCGGGCTGGCCTTTCTGGTCTATCCTGGCGCGACCCACTCCCGCTTCGAACACGCCCTCGGCGCATGGCACCTGGCCGGCATGGCGCTGCGCTTGCTCGATGAACGCGGGGCGCTGCAGGGGATTTCCGCACGCGAGCAGCAAATCGTGCGGGCGGCGGCGCTGCTGCACGACGTGGGACACTACCCGTTCTCGCACGCCCTCGAAGAAATCGGCGTGACCGACCACGAGGAAGTCGCGCGTCCCCTGGTAACGGACGGCGAGATCGGGGCCTGTCTGCGTGCCCATCTCGGCAACGACGCGCCACACGAGGTGTTCGCGCTCATTACCGGGCGCAGCACGCATGCCCTGCAGGGACTGATCTCGGGTTCCATCGATCTCGACAAGATCGAGTATCTCAAGCGCGACGCCACCATGTGCGGCGTGCCGTACGGCGAGATCGATGTCGACCGGCTGCTCAATTCGCTCGTCGTCGTCACGCTGCCCAATGAAACGCCGGGTATCGGTGTGCACGAAAAAGGATTGTCGGCACTCGAGTCATTGCTCTTCGCCAAGTACCAGATGTACCGCAACGTGTACTGGCATCACGCCGTACGCAGTGCGACCGCGATGTACAAACGCCTCGTGGCCGTCGCCATCGATACCGGCGCGGTGGCCGCCGATCGCGTCGCGCGGTTTACCGACGAGGGGTTGCTCGTGCATCTCGACACACCGGCGCTCGTGCCCGAAGCACGCACGTTGCTCGATGCCATTCGCGTACGCCGCCTGCACAAGCGGGCGTACGAATGCCCCGCGGCCACGCTCGGCGACGACGTGGGTGAGTGGATCTCCAGCGATTACACCCTCACACGTCGCGTGGAGAATGCCTTTGCGCGAGAGCTACAGCTTCCGCAGGGCGCCGTATTGCTGGACTACCCGGCCAAGACACAAATGCTCGGCGTGGACATTCCCATGCAGCGCCGCGACGGGCGCGTCGTGCAACTCACTGCCGAGGGGTGGGAAGGCGCGCTCAACCTGCCGCGCCTGAGCGACGAACTCTATCGCAGTGCCCGCCGACTCCGCGTGCTTACGGCCAATCGCGCACCGGTTCCTTCGGAGCGGGTGCTGTCGGTACTGCGCATGGACGCCGCCGAAGTGCGCGAGCGTCTCGATGCAGGGGGAGCGCTCCTGGCCTAGCCGGGTGCGCTCAGCGCGCCGTGCCGCGATCGCAGTGCACGCGACCGGCACGCGCCGCTTCCAGCATTTCGGCCGTTTCCATGGCGATGGCCGCGCCCTTATCGGCGGCATAGAAGGCGCGAATGCCGGCGTGCACCGAATCGATGCTGACCGCACTGCGCGCAGGAGCCGACCATTCGCGCAGCGCGCGCGGCTGCTCCACGATGCAGCCGCGCTCGTTCCCCGCCGCGTCGATCAGCACGAACGTGGGCGTGGCCACACGTCCGTCGAGCGACCGGTGACTCTCCTGTACAGGTCGGCCCGCCGAGGGCAGGACGATACGAAGGTCCACCCCCGCCAGCGCGGCCACCTTGGCCACGTACGGAACGGTGTTCATCGAGTCGCCGCAGGAGTCGATGGCCACCACCAGCAGGCGCCACGAGCCGCCTGCCGCCGCAGCCTTGGCGCGCGCTGCCACCGGAGCGGCCACCTCAGCGCTGTCCGCAAGCTTCACCCACCCCTCGCGACGCGCCTTGGCGGCCGCCACGAAGTCGGTGAAGGTCTGTCCACTCGCATGCAAGGCGCCCAGCGTGCTGTCGGCCCGTACCGCACCGGCCGCCGGGCGGAACATGGGCTGCAGTCCGTCGCCGCAGGGAACGGCCGCCAACGCCTGATGTGAGGAGACGACCGACGCGAGCAGGCCGGCACCGGCACACAGACTCACACGACGACGAACATGCTTCATGACGAGGCTCCGGGGGCTGACGGGCTATCACCACGGGACGCGGCCTGCGCACGGCCGTGCGCCTCCGCGAGCTTCCGGCCAATTCCACGATAGAACGCGGCGTCGAGCGTCTTCCCGTCAGTCTCCAGGGAAAGCGCGCACCGCTCGAGGGCGTACAGCAGGTTGCCGAGGTACAGCTCGGCAATCCCGCCGACGGACTCCTCAGCCAAGGATCGCGGGCATTTCGCCCGTGGCGACGCCAGTGACCTTCACGACCTGCACGACAATGGCCGTGATGTTGTCGAGGCCACCCCGGCGATTGGCCTCGGTGATCATCGCGTCGACCATACGGCCCGGCGTCTGATTGGACTCGAGGATCTTCTTGAGCTGCGGATCCTCGACCATACCGGTGAGACCATCGGAGGCCACGAGGTACAGATCGCCCGCCTGCAGCTCGCCGGTGAGCACGTCGGCTTCGACCACGGCGTTGGCGCCTACGCAACGGGTGATCACGTTGCTGTAGGGATGATAGCGGGCCTGCTCGGGGGTGAGGAAGCCGGCATCGACCTGCTCCTGCACGTACGAGTGGTCTTTCGTGATCTGGCGGAAGCCGCCATCACGAAGCAGATACACCCGCGAATCACCGATATGCCCGATGATATAGCGCCCCTGGCCCATCATGAGACAGGAGGCCGTCGTCCCCATTCCCTGCTTGTCGGCTTCCTGAATGGTGCGTTCGTAAATGGCGCGGTTGGCAGCCTTGAGCGCTTCGGCCATTCGCGTGCCGGCGTCGTGTCCATTGAGGTCACGAACATCGGTCAGATCCCGGGCGACAATCTGGACCGCCATTTCACTGGCAACTTCGCCAGCGGCGTGTCCACCCATGCCATCCGCAACGATAAAGAGCCCGCGCTCCTGATCGGCGTCCGCATAGAGACTGTCTTCATTGCCTGCCCGAATACGACCGACATCGGTACCGGCGGCGACAGATAGCTGCACGTGGGTGGGGTGTACGTCCGGGGGGAAACTCAGGGAACTCAGAAGGACACTACAGAGTAGCAGCGAAGCTACCCGAGAGTCACGTCGGTTGGCAAGCGTATATCCGACGTGACGGCAAACTCGCGTTCGGCCTCCCCCCCGCCCTGCAGGCGGAAGAGGCGCTCGTACGTGCCGCCGGCGGCCAGTAACGCCCGGTGTGTGCCGCGTTCGATGATCTCGCCGTGGTGCAGCACCAGGATCTCGTCGGCATGGACGATGGTGCTCAGGCGATGGGCAATGGCAATGGTCGTCCGGCCGCCCATGAGCGTCGCCACCGCCCGCTGGATGTCGGCTTCGATGTGCGAATCGACGGCACTCGTGGCCTCGTCGAGTATGAGCAGCGAGGGATCAGACGCAATAGCGCGGGCGAAGGCGAGTAATTGGCGCTCCCCGACGCTTACGCCGCCGCCGCGCTCGCCCAACTCGTGGTGCCACTGCCCCGGCAATTTGGCGATCACCTTGTCGGCGCCCACCCGCGTCGCCGCCTCCTGCAGCGCGGCGTCGTCGAGCGGTGCCGACAGCCGGACATTGGCGGCGACGTCCCCCGCAAAGAGAAAGATGTCCTGCTGGACGTAGGCCACGACCGACCGGAGCACGTCCACCGGCATGGCCGCAATGTCGGTTCCGTTGACCAGAATGCGCCCGCGCTGCGGCTCGTAGAACCGCAGCAGCAAGTTCACGATCGTGCTTTTCCCGGCGCCGGTGTGGCCCACCAGGGCCAGAAACTGCCCCGGTGCCACGGTGAAACTCACCCCCTTCAGGACCCACCGGGGGGCCGCTGCTTGGGCTTCGGCTCGGGGTTCTGCGACCGTCTCCCTGCCACGGGCGGCCGCATCGTCGGTCACGCCACCGTCGGCACCGTAGGCAAACCACACGTCGTCGAAAACAATCGTCACGCCGCGCTGCCGGAGCGAAGCGACCTGCGCGTCCCGATCGGGGGTATGCGCCACGCCCGGGGCGCCCGGCGTATCGAGCAGGCCGAAAATGCGCTCGGAGGCCGCCATCGCCGACTGCAGAATGTTGTACTTCTCAGAGAGATCCTGCAGCGGCTGAAAAAAGCGCCGCACGAGCTGCAGAAATGCCGCCACCGTGCCCACGGTCACACCGCCCGCGCTCACTTCGTACCCGGCCGTCACCAGCAGGCTGGCCAACGCCAGCGTGGTGAGAAACTCGATGACGGGGAAGTACAGCGCATACACCGTGATCGACGTGAGATGCGCGTCGAGGTGGGCGCTGTTCAGCCCTTCGAAGCGTGTACGTTCCGCCTGCTCGCGTCCGAACAGCTGCACGAGACGGATGCCCGCCAGTCGTTCCCCCAGATACGCATTGAGCTGCGCCAGGCGAGTCCGAATGTCGCGGTACGAACTCCGTACGTACGTCTGAAACAGGCGCGAGGCGAGGAGCACGAACGGAATGACGACGAACGCGGCCAGTGCCAAACGCCAGTCGACCACGAGCATGACGACGCCGATGGCGATCAGCGTGAACAGATCGCCAATGCCGGAGACGACTCCTGACGTGAAGAGCTCGTTGAGCGCCTCCACATCGCTGGTAACGCGGGTGACCAGTCGGCCGACCGGCGTGCGATCGAAGTAGGCGATGGGGAGCTGCTGCAGCCGTGCAAACAGTTCGGCCCGCAGATCACGCATGACGCGCTGCCCCAGCAGTGACGTGAGCAGCGTTTCACCATAGGCCGCCCCGAACTGCACCACGAGCATGAGCGCGAAGGCGAGGGCCACCCGCACCACCAGCGCGGGATCGCGCGAGGGCAGCGCCACGTCGATCACCCAGCGCGTGAGCAGCGGCCCCGCCAGCTGCATGCCGGCCGCGAGCGCAATGCAGCCGAGCGCAGCCGCGACAACCGAGGCGTAGGGCCGGACGTACGCCAGCAACCGACGAACCAGTCGGGCGTCGTACGCCTTGCCCATCGCGTCGTCGTCGGGGGGAGCGGAAGGAGCGGCTGCGGCCATAAGTGGCGGAATCTATACCCGCGTCGGAATCTGTTTGGGGTTCCCGATAGTTTTCAGAGAATGAAGGACAAGATCCGCATCCTCGGTGCCCGTCAGCACAACCTGAAGGGCTTCAATCTCGACCTGCCGCGCCGCGCGATAACCGTGGTGACCGGCGTCTCCGGCTCCGGCAAATCCTCGCTCGCCTTCGACACGCTGTACGCCGAAGGACAGCGGCGGTACGTGGAGTCGCTGTCGGCGTATGCGCGGCAGTTCCTCGAGCGCATGGAGAAGCCCGACGTCGACAGCATCGAGGGCATGTCCCCGGCCGTCGCCATCGAGCAAAAGAATCCCACGCGAACCTCACGCTCGACGGTGGGAACGGCCACCGAGATCTACGATTACCTGCGACTGCTGTGGGCGCGCGTGGGGCGCACCTATTGCCGCGTCTGTAATCGGGAGTTGCGCCCGGACACCGTGCAGTCCGTCACCGATGTGGTGCTCGCGCTGCCGGAGGGGACGCGTTTCATGGTCGCCTGCCCGCTCATCCGCTCCAGCGCCGTTACGCACGCGGTGATCGCCGAGAACCTGCGCGCGCGTGGGTTCGTGCGCATTGCGGTAGGCGACACGGTGCATCATCTGGACGATATTGGCCCGGAGACGATCGACCTCTCGTCGGCCGCTGATGTTTTCGTGGTCGTCGACCGGTTACGCGTGGAGCCGAGTGGCCGCGGCCGCGTGGCCGATGCGGTGCAGACGGCGTTTCTCGAGGGCGACGGTGATGCGGCGCTGCTCTTTCCTGAGCCCGTGGTGCCGCCGCCCGGACTCGGCGCGGCCGCAGATGGCGTCGCGGTCACACGGCTGTCGTTCACCGAACGCTTCGAGTGCCCCAACGATGGCACGCGCGCGCCCATGCCCACGCCGCAGCTGTTTTCGTTCAACAATCCGCGCGGCGCCTGCCCCACCTGTAACGGGTTCGGCGCCACGCTCGACTACGACGAAGGGCTGATCGTTCCCAATCACGACCGCTCCGTGCGCGACGGCGCCATCGACCCGTGGACGGCGCCGCGCTACGAGAAGCAGCGCCGGCTGGTGGTCGATCAGGCGCGGAGCCTTGGCGTGTCGCCTGACGCGCCGTGGAAGTCGTTGCCTGCCAAGGCGCGCAAGGAATTGCTGCATGGCAAGTCCCGGCAGTACACGGGCATTTATCCGTTTCTGCAGGCGCTCGAGGAGAAGAAATACAAGCAGTACATCCGCATTTTTCTCCGGAAGTATCAGAGCGCGCAAACGTGCGCGTCGTGCGGCGGCAGCAAGCTGCAACCAGACGCGATGCAGGTACGCGTGGAGGGGCGCACCATTGCCGACGTGACGCAGATGCCGGTGCGGGATCTGCGCACGTGGATCGACGACCTCGCGCTTACCGGTGGCGACGCCCACATTGCGGAAACGGTACTGCGTGAAGCGCGCACCCGCGTACGCTTTCTGGTCGACGTGGGACTTACGTACCTCACGCTCGATCGAGCCACGCGCACGTTGAGTGGCGGTGAGGCGCAGCGCATTACCCTGTCGAATGCGCTCGGCGCGGCGCTCGTCGATGCTACCTATGTGCTGGATGAGCCGAGCATCGGCCTGCACTCCCGTGACCTCGACCGGTTGCTGTCGCTGCTGGTGCGCCTGCGAGATCTGGGCAACACCGTGATCATGGTGGAGCATGATCTCGAAGCGATGCGTATTGCCGACTACATGGTCGAGATGGGTCCCGCGGCCGGAGAGCACGGTGGACAGGTGGTGTTCGCGGGCCCCATGGCCGACATCGCGAACAGTCCACTCACCGGCCAGTACCTCACGGGCGCACGCCGCATCGAGGTGCCCACGACGCGGCGCAAGGTGGGCCCGCGCTGGCTCGATTTGCGGGGGGCCCGTGCGCACAACGTGCATGGCGTCGATGTGCGCATTCCGCTCGGCGCGATGACGGTGGTGACCGGCGTCTCCGGTTCCGGCAAGAGCACGCTCGTGCATGACGTGCTCTTTCACGCCATCGAGGCGCGGCTGCACGGCGAGCACTCGGCCAAGGAGCACCTTGGCGAAACCGTGGGCAGTTTCACGTCGCTGTCGGGTGACGAACATCTCGATGATGTCGTGCTCGTCGACCAGAGCCCCATTGGCAAGTCCCCGCGCTCCAACCCGGTAACGTACGTGAAGGCGTACGACGAGATCCGTCGCCTGTTCAGCGAGTTGCCGCTGTCGCGCACGCGGGGCTACGGGCCCGGACACTTCTCGTTCAATGTGGCCGGCGGACGATGCGAACACTGCGAAGGCGCGGGCTCGCTCGAGGTGGAGATGGTGTTCATGGCCGACGTTTTCGTGCCCTGCGACGCCTGTGGCGGCAAGCGGTTCAAACCCGAGCTGCTGGAAGTACGCCTCAAGGGCCGCAACATTGCCGACGTACTCGAGCTCACCGTCGACGAAGCGATCAAGTTCTTCCCGCGCGAGGACAAACTGGCGCAGGCGCTCTGGCACGTGCAGCAGGTGGGGCTTGGTTATCTGCGGCTGGGGCAGCCGGCGACGACGCTCTCGGGCGGTGAGGCGCAGCGCCTCAAGATTGCCCGCGAACTGGCACTTACGGCCAAGGGAAGCGCGCGGAAGCTGTATGTGCTCGATGAGCCCACGACGGGGCTGCACCTCGAGGATATCCGCAAGCTCGCGCAGGTCTTCGAGCGTCTATTGGACCAGGGGCACACGCTGCTCCTCATCGAGCACAACCTCGATGTGATCAAGCTGGCCGACTGGATCGTGGACATGGGCCCCGACGGCGGCGACGGCGGCGGTCAGGTGGTGGCCATGGGGCGTCCCGAAGAGATCATCAACGAGCCGGCGTCCCACACGGGCCGCTGGCTCCGGACCGTACTCCCGTTGGCGGGCCCCGCTTGACTCGGGTGCCCTGCCCTGTGATTATATGAGGCTCTGGCGCGTCCTTGTGGCGGTCGGCCGGAGCGGCAGGTGTAGCAAAGTAGGTTGAGTATTCCCGGGTAGCTCAGGTGGTAGAGCAGGTGACTGTTAATCACCCTGTCGGGGGTTCGAGTCCCTCCCCGGGAGCTGTCAGTACCGCACAAAAACCGATCAGTTTTGCTGTTACACGACGCGCCCGGCCATCACTGTCCGGGCGCGTCGTGCGTTCCGCCCCTGCCTCGCGCACGCCACAGTGTCACACCACTGGCAACGAATGCTCCAAATGCCCCGAATGAAGTGAATATCATGTTGAGTTGACGCAACACCAGGCGTCGTGACCGTGGAGACCCGCATCGGACCGCCGTGTGATGGCCGGTTCGTCGTTCGCGAAAGAGCGAGTCCCACGCTAGGCAGTGCACCGCCCTGCACACAGCAGCGGCGGACGTCTCAGCCTCTCTACAAAGAGTTGTCATGACCACCTCACAGCAGCGCCGGCGCGTTGGCTATTCCTTGATCGAGTTGCTCCTCGTCGTGGGAACGCTCGGCATCGTG
>JAIXTI010000259.1 GCA_027484025.1 bacterium | reverse complement strand
GTTTTCACCTGGCCGGCCGCATTCTCGGGGCTGTGCCGCCCCGGATTTCTTGATGTTCTGGCCTTTCAGCAAGTCGAACTCGTTCTTCCCGGCGAATGCCATCGCCGTTGATCTTGGCACCGCCAATACGCTGATCTACGTGAAGGGGGAGGGGATCGTGCTGAACGAACCCTCCGTCGTGGCGCTCGATCGCGAGACCAAGAAGATCAAGGGCGTGGGGCTGGAAGCGAAGCGCATGTTGGGGCGAACCCCAGACGGCATCATGGCCGTGCGCCCCATGAAGGACGGCGTCATCGCCGACTTCGACGTGACGGAAAAGATGCTCCGCTATTTCCTCACGCTGGTGATCGACAAGCACGTGTTCAAGGTGAAGCCGCGCGTCATCGTGTGTGTGCCGTCGGGCATCACCGAAGTCGAGAAGCGCGCCGTGCGTGATTCGGCGCTGGGCGCGGGCGCGAAGGAAGTCTTCATGGTGACCGAGCCGATGGCGGCGGCGATCGGCGTGGGGCTGCCTGTTGAATCGCCCACCGGTAACATGGTCATCGATATCGGCGGTGGAACTACCGAAATCGCCGTCATCGCGTTGTCGGGTATCGTGAGCGATACGTCGATCCGCACGGGTGGCGACGAACTCGATATCAGCATCGTGCAGTTCATGCGCAAGAACTACAATCTGCTCATCGGTGAGCCGACGGCGGAGCAGATCAAGATTCAGATCGGATCTGCGTATCCCGTGGGCGAAGAGCGCGAAATGGAAGTGAAGGGGCGTGATCTTGTTTCGGGCATTCCGAAGACGGTGCGCGTGCACTCGAGTGAAATTCGGGAAGCAGTGCAGGAGCCCATTCAGCAGATCGTCGATGCCGTGCGCCGTGCGCTCGAAATCACGCCGCCGGAACTCGCGTCGGACATCGTCGATCGCGGTATCGTCATGACGGGCGGCGGTGCGCTCATCCGCGGCCTCGATGTACTGCTCTCGCAGGAAACCGGCTTGCCCATTCACGTCGACGACGATCCGCTCACCTGCGTGGTGCGTGGCACCGGCAAAATTCTGGACGACGAAGAGAAGTACTGGTCCGTGTTGACCACCTGATTCGGCGCATCACCCTCTTCTCTCGCAGCATCACCTTCTACTTTCTCTGAAAACGCGTGGCTCGGAACGTTCGTGGTGAAGGGCGTCTCGACACCGGGTTGTTGCTGGTGTGCGTGGCGTTGTCGGTCTTGGCGTTCCTCTCACCGCGTCGCAGTCGCGAAGATTTCGCGTCGATGCTGCGTGCCTCGGTGCTGTCCCCGCTGGTGCAGCTCGAAGGCCGTACGGCGACCGTACGCGCTGCCATTGTCGCGCGCAATGATCTGCTGGTCACACGCGGTCGCGCCGTCGCCGATACACTGAGCCTTCGTGCGATCAGCGACGAGAACGCCGCCATGCGCAAATTGCTCGGCTTGGCGGCACGCCTGCAGGATGGCTTCGTGCCCGCAGAATTGTTGCCCGTGCGTGGCGGTGATGAGTTCTCCATGCAACTCACCGCTGGCAGTGATGTCGGCGTGCAGGCGTTTCAGCCGGTGGTGACCGCCGATGGCTTGGTGGGAATGATCGTCTCCGTCGATCGCACGACGAGCACCGCCCTCACGTGGGCGCACCCCGACTTTCGCGTGAGCGCAATGAGCGCGGATCAGAACGCGTTCGGCATCGTGCAGCCGCATCTGGCCGAGGGCGCCGAGCGCTGGTTGCTCGAAATGCGCGGCGTCCCATTCCGCGCCAAACTCGATTCCGGCACGCTCATCGTGAGCTCAGGGCTCGGCGCGACGTATCCGCGTGGCATTCCGGTGGGTACGGTAATCGGCGAGTTGAACACGCCGGAAAAGTGGGCGCGCACGTATTTGGTAAAGCCCGCCGTGTTGCCCGAGAACATCGGTCCGGTGCTGGTGCTCCTTCCGTCGCGTGCGCAGCGCGGCGTGAACGGCGTGTGGACGAGTGCCGCGGCGGCCGACAGCGCCGCGCGCGCGATGGCCGCCGCTGGTGATTCCTTGGCGCGGGTCGTGGCCCTCGACGAACTGGCGGCGCGCCGCGCGGCGTTCGATTCGCTGGCTGCTGATAGTCTTGCCCTCGGTGATACCATTGGCGGTGGAATGCTCACGCGTCCCGATACGGGACGCAAGCCGGATAGTGCGCGGGTTACGCCGCGGCGCTCGGATAGCAGCGGCGTTCGCCCGGCGGTGGTGCGTCCGCCGGCGCCGAAGCCTCCCGTCACCCGTCCCCCGGGAGTTCCCCGCTGATGCGCGCGCAAAACCAAGCACCGGGTATCGGCAGCGCGTTGCGCGCATGGCTCGGTTTTCTTCTTCTGCTCACCGCGCACTTCAGTGTGCGTCCGCTCGTCGCGGGACGCGCGTCCATCGACTTCGCCGTCATCGCGGTACTCTTCTCGTCAGTGCGGATGCGCCCGGGCTTTGCAGCGCTCACCGGTTTCCTCACGGGACTCGCGCTCGACGCGATGGCACCGGGAAGCTTCGGTGCGAGCGCACTGGTGCTCTCGCTCATTGCGTTCGGCGCCTCGTGGCTCAAGGCCGTCTTCTTCGCCGATCATGTGGCGCTGACCGGATTGTTCGTGTTCGGAGCCAAGTGGCTCTTCGATATCGCCATGACCCTTCTGGCCGGCGTGGGCTCCGGCGTGTCATTGTTTGTCACGCTGCTGCTCTGGTCGCCGCTCTCGTCAGCCCTGACGGCGTTGGTGGCGGTCGTGTTGCTGGTGTTGTTCCGTCCGTTGTATCGGCCGCAGGCGCTGTAGGCTGTCTGTGCGGACACATCGAGTGGGAAACGGTCGATGAGCTATCATCCGAATTCCGTGTTGCGTCGCGCGCGGGTGGCGCGGGCGCTGTTGGTGCTGGTCTTCTGCCTCTTGGGCGGCGCGTTCTTCCGCACACAGGTCCTGCAGAACGCCGAGTTCGTGCTCGCGTCGGAGAGCAACCGGCTGCGCGAAGTGCCGTTGCCTGGCGCGCGCGGCATCATCTACGATCGCAATGGTGCGATCATCGCAGAGAACCTGCCGGGGTACTCCGTCTCAATCCTGAGTCCGACCACCGACTCACTACGTTCGGCGCTGCGCTCGTTGTCACGCATTATCGAGATCGATTCGGCGCAGCAGGCGCTCGCGATTCGTCGCTATCGCGCGGCCCCCACGCGTCCGGCCGTCATTTTCAACGATGCCAGTTTTCAGGTGGTGTCGGTGCTCGAGGAGCGTCGCGCCGAGTTTCCCGGGCTGATCATCCAGAGTGCGCCCAAGCGTTACTATCCGGATGCCGAGGCTGTGGCCGCGCTCGTCGGATACACCGGTGAAATTTCTGAAAAGCAGTTGGAGCAGCAGCGCTACGCCAGCTACAAGGCGGGGCAGCAAGTAGGGAAGGGCGGCCTCGAGCTGCAATACGAGGAGCAGTTGCGTGCGCGCGAGGGGAGCCGCTTTGTCGAGGTGGATGCGAAGAACCGCGTCGTGCGCGACAACGGGGTGCGTGCGGAGATCCAACCCGAAGCGCCGCCGCCGCTCCGTACCAACATCGACCTCGACCTGCAGCGGTACTCTCACGAGTACTTCGGCGACTCGCTGCGCGGAGCCGTCGTCGCGCTCGACCCGCAAACCGGTGGTGTTCTGGCCATCTACAGTGCACCGAGCTACGACATCAATCGCTTTATAGGTGGCGTATCGACGTCGTACTACAAGGAACTGCAGGCCCACAAATACACGCCGCTATTCAACCGCGCCATCTTTGGCCGCTATCCGCCCGCATCCACCTGGAAGCTGGCCACGGCCGCCCTCGGCATGGAACTCGGCCTCGTCACCATGGATACCCACATGGAGACGCCGTGTACGGGCGGCTACTACTACGGGCGGGTATTCAAGTGCTGGGACAAGCGCGGCCACGGGGATATCACCCTCGCGCAAGCGATCGCCAAGTCGTGTGATGTGTACTTTTACCAGCTCGGTCTCAAAATCGGGCTCACGCGCTTGCTAGCGGGAGGCGTACGCCTTGGCTTCGGAGATTCCACCGGGATCGACATGCCTGGCGAAAAGCGCTCCATCTGGCCGAAGAACACCGCGTACTTCGACCGGACCTATGGCGCGCGTGGTTGGAACAAGTCGGTGGTACTGAGCTTGTCGATCGGGCAGGCGGACAACGCGCAAACGCCACTGAATATGGCGCGCTTTTACACAGCGCTCGCGACCGACGGGTATGCGGCGACGCCGCAGATCGTGTCGCGGACGCCGGAACGGAAGAAGGTGCTCAACCTCAACCCCGAGCAGATCAAGAGCATTCAGCTCGCGCTTGCGGATGTGGTAAGCCGCGGGACCGCGGCGGGCGCACAGATTCAAGGGCTCACCATTGCCGGCAAGACGGGGACGGCTCAGGTCGGCGGGCAGGAAGACTACGCGTGGTTCGTTGGGTATGCGCCGGCCGACAAACCCAAGATCGTCCTCGCGATCATCATCGAAGAGGGGTTGCACGGTTCGACCGCGGCGCGCGTCGCGACGAAGCTCATGGAACGGTATCTCAAGGCCAAGCTCACGATGAACACCGTGCCCACCGACTGACGCCATGGCGAACCACGGAATTCTTCGGCGACAGAGCATCGATGTTCCGCTCCTGATTACGGCGCTGCTGCTCACGATGTACGGGCTGGCCATGGTCTTTTCGGCGGGGCAGCTCGATGTGCGCGACCCGGCACTTGAAGGGTTGTGGAAGCGTCAGGTGGTGTTGGTCGGCGTGGCCCTCGTGGCCGCGTGGACGGTGACGCGCGGTTCGGTGCGACTCTTCGAGTGGAGTGCGTGGCCGCTCTACATCCTGAGCATCCTGCTACTGGTGGCCGTGTTCTTCATTGGCAGTGGTGGCGGCACCGCGCGGAGTATGAACGGCTGGCTCACCATTGCCGGCCGGCGCATCGGGCAGCCATCGGAGTTGGCCAAGCTGGCCACGACGCTCATGTTGGCGCGCACGCTGGCGGCGCAGCGTGATACGGTGCGGTCGTTGCTCGAGTTGTGGAAACCGCTCGCATTGGTCGGCGTCCCATGGGTGCTTGTCATGCTGCAGCCCGACCTTGGCACCGGCATGGTGTTCATCGGCATCTGCTTCGCCATGCTGTTCTGGGCCGGCGTGCCGTGGCCATTGCTGGTGATGTTGGCCAGCCCCGGGGTCAGCCTGATTCTCGCTTTCAGTACGGGGCTCTGGGGGGCGTGGTTCCTCATTCTGGTTGCGCTGGTACTCTGGTACCGCCCCTATCTCGTCGAAGGGGTCGTGCTGGTGGTTGCCAATCTCGCCATGGGCGTCGTGGCCCCCTTGCTCTGGGACAAGCTCAAGCCGTATCAGCAGCGGCGGTTCCTGGTCTTCATCGACCCGGCGTATGATGCACAGGGGTCCGGCTACAACGTCATTCAGAGCAAAGTCGCCATCGGCTCCGGCGGTTTGTTCGGCAAGGGCTTTACCCTGGGAACACAGAAGCGGCTCAGCTTTCTTCCCGAGCAGCAGACCGACTTCATTTTTTTTTTTTTTTTCGAGGAACTGGGGTTCATCGGGGTCTTCGTGGCCCTCGCCCTGTTCCTGGCACTCTTCCTCCGAAGCACGCGCGTGGCCATCCGGGCCTCCGACGCGTTCCCCAGTCTGGTCGCCTTCGGCCTGATGTCGGCGTGGTTTGTACACGTCGTCGTGAACGTGGGGATGACGCTCAACCTCATGCCGGTCACCGGCATTCCCCTGCCGTTCTTCAGCTATGGCGGTTCCTTCATGTTGGTGAGCTGGCTGTCCGTTGCGGTCATGCTGCGCATCTCCGCCGAAGGACGCGGGCAGGCCGATGCACTCGGGCTCTGAGCCAGCCGACGCCATATAGCAGCCTGGACCGAGCGCAAGGTCTAGCCTTCCGTGCCCGAAGTTCCGATCTTACTTGCCTATGGCCTGGTTCCGGAAGGAAAGAAAGACCCGTCAGCCGCGACGCGAGCGCCTCGAGATCCCTCCCGATACATGGGAGAAGTGCGAGGCGTGCGGGCACACGGACATCCGTGACAAGTTTCTGCGCAATCTCAACGTGTGCCCGTCGTGTGATTTTCACCGCCGCATGCGCGCTTGGGATTACGCCACCGCGATCATCGACGACGGCACGCTTAACGAGGTGGGCAGCGAGCTTCGCTCCGTCGACCCGCTTGGCTTCCCGGACTATCCCACGCGCCTCAAGCGGGCGTTGGCGAATGCGGGTGACACCGACGCCATTCTGACGGTCGTCGGTCAGCTCGAGGGCATGCCGGTGGGTATCGGCGTCATGGACTTCGCCTTCATGGGCGGCTCCATGGGCTCCGTGGTTGGCGAGAAGATCGCCCGACTCGGTCAGCGCTCCCTCGAGAAGAAGCATCCGCTCGTAATCGTGTCGCAGTCCGGCGGGGCCCGCATGCAGGAAGGCATTTTGTCGCTCATGCAAATGGCCAAGGCGTCGGCGGTGTTGTCGCAGTTGGCCGAGCGACGTATCCCGTATATCTCCGTGCTCACCAACCCGACCACGGGTGGTGTGAGCGCCAGTTACGCGATGCTGGGCGATGCCATTCTCGCCGAGCCGGGTGCGGTGATCGGCTTTGCCGGACCGCGCGTCATCAAGCAGACGCTTGGCCAGGACCTGCCCGAAGGATTTCAGACGGCCGAGTTCCTGTTGGAGAAGGGCATGGTCGATCGGGTCGTGCATAGGCGAGATATGCGCACCACGTTGTCCCGCCTGTTGCGCCATATGACCGGTCGGCCCGCCGCCGCTGGTCACGACCAGCAGGAAAGCTGACCAGCGAGCGCGCGCTGGATCCACGGGCCCCCCGGACGGTCAGCACCGCCGGGCCCGATGGGTCGGCCACTGAATACCATGCGGCGCTCCGCCGGCTGTTCGCGCGAACAGGCGGCGCGTGGCGGCTTGGGCTGGAGCGGGTACGGGAGTTGCTCGACCAGCTCGGCAATCCGCACCTCGCGTATCCGGTCTTCCATGTGGCCGGCACGAATGGGAAGGGGAGCACGGTGGCGACGCTCGACGCCTTGCTTCGGGGCTCGGGGCTCAAAGTCGGGCGCTACACGTCGCCGCATCTGGTCGACTTCACCGAGCGCGTGGTGGTGGACGGCGTCGCCATGTCCCGTGACGAAGTCACCGCGTGGCTCACGCAGTGGGAACCGGCGCTCACCGCGTTGGGGGCCACCTTCTTCGAAGCCACCACGGCAATGGCGTTCAGCTATTTCGCCAGCGCACGTGTCGACGTCGCAATTATCGAAGTCGGGCTTGGCGGGCGTCTTGATGCCACCAATGTCGTGTCGCCCCTCGCCGCAGGGGTCACGCAGATCGGCTTCGACCACATGGAGTTTCTGGGCGATACGCTCCCCGCCATCGCTGGCGAGAAGGCCGGGATATACAAGGCCGGCACTCCCGCGGTTGTCGGTGACACGAATCCGGAAATCCGGACGCTGCTCATGGACCGTGCGATATCCGCGCATGCGGCGCCGATTCTCGTGTCTGGGCGTGACTGGCAGGTTCGCGATGTCGAGGTGGGAGCGCAGGGGACGAGCTTTACCCTCGAAGTGGACGGAGGGCAGCGTCGGCTCACCACGCCGCTCGTGGGGCATTTTCAGGCGCACAATGCCGCCGTCGCCTTGGCCATGCTCCGTGGCGCTGGCGGCCCGTGGGCGGCCATCGAGGCCAACGCGGCAGCCCTCCTGCCGGGCGTGAGACTGGCCGGGCGCTTTCATCGTGCCAGCCCGTGGCTGTTCGACGTGGCACACAACGCTGATGGCGCCGAAACCGTGGTCAACAACCTGCTGGCGGTCGGGCTGCCACATCCGATCACAGCGGTGGTGTGTGTCCTGCGTGATAAGGACTGGCGTGGCATCCTGCGTGCCGTTGCCCGCGCGGCGGAACGGATTGTCGTGACCATGGCGCCGACCGCCCCGGCGAACCGCACGTGGGACTTGCACGAGGTGGACGAATGGGCGCGAGGCGAGGGACTTCCTGTCGCCCGCATCGACGATTTCTCCAGTGCGCTGGCGCAGGCCCGTGCCGAAGCGGCCACAGTCTTGGTCACCGGGTCATTTCACACCGTTGGTGATGCCATGGAACGGTTGCAGGTGCATCCGTTAGCTCGGTAGCTTTCACGGATGTCACAAAAGCCGTTGCCCGGATTCCGCGACTTCTATCCAGAGCAGTTCGCCGAGCGAGCCCATATCTTCGAAACCTGGCGCCGCGTCGTGCGGCGCTATGCGTTTCTGGAGTACGACGGGCCACCCCTCGAGCCGCTGGAGTTGTACACACAGAAGAGTGGCGAGGAAATCGTCACTCAACTGTACAACTTCGTCGACAAGGGTGACCGCCCGGTCGCCATGCGACCGGAGATGACGCCGACCTTTGCCCGCATGGTCGGCGCGAAGGCGCAGACGCTGCGGAAACCGGTGCGGTGGTTTTCGTTGCCGCAGCTGTTTCGCTACGAGCGTACCCAGAAAGGGCGCCTGAGAGAGCACTTTCAGCTCAACGTCGACATGGTCGGCGAAAGCGACGTGCTGGCCGATGCGGAGTTGCTGTCGATCGCCATCGAAATCATGCGCGACTTCGGACTCTCCGATCAGGATGTGCGGGCGCGCGTCAGTGATCGTCGCCTCTTGAACGCGTTGCTCGAACATCTCGCGATTCCCGAAAGCTTGTGGACTGCGGTGTACGCGGTACTCGACAAGCTCGAACGACAGCCTCGTGAGTTGTCAGCGGAGAAGCTGGCGGCAGCGGGTCTCGACAGTGAAACAGCGGACGTCATCCTCGGCTTCGGTACCATGGATTTTGCGACGGTCTGCGCGCGCTACGGCGATGCGCCGGTCGTAAAGCCGCACCTCGACCGGTTCGCCGAGTATCTGGCGCATCTCGACGCGCTGGGTGTGGCGTCGTGGATCCGTTTTGATCTGACGATCGTGCGCGGCCTGGCATACTACACCGGCATCGTATTCGAGCTGTTCGACAACGTCGGCGAGTTCCGCGCCATCTGTGGCGGTGGCCGCTACGACAATCTGCTCAAATCGCTCGGCGGGGCAGATCTCCCCGCGCTGGGCTTCGGCATGGGCGACGTCGTGATCGGAGAACTCCTACGCTCACGCGGATTGATGCGCTCGAGCGGGACGGCGTTGGAGTTCTGGATTGCGCAATCGCCCGAGCAGGCCGATGCGCCGCGCCTCGCGTTGCAGACCGCGGCCGCCATGCGACACGCCGGGGGCATTGTGGAGTATGCGCTCAAGAGTCAGAAGCTCGACAAGCAGCTAGAAGCCGGCCGGAAGGCGGGCGCAAGCGCGTTTGTCATCGTCGACAGCGCCAGCGCGACAACGCCCTGGCGAGTACGCCGCTCGGGCCACGACGATCAAATATTCACCTCGCTCGAGGCGCTGTGCGCCTGGGCCTCTTCGACGAACGGATCCCAGTCATGAGTGACGACAAGAAGCTGACCACCCGCGCCGAGAACTTCAGCGACTGGTACAACGAACTCGTGCTGCGCTCGGAACTCGCCGACTACTCGCCGGTGCGCGGATGCATGGTCATCCGTCCGCATGGCTATGGCATCTGGGAGCGCATGCAGCGTGCGCTCGACGACATGTTCAAGGCCACGGGTCACGTGAACGCGTACTTCCCGCTGTTCATTCCCGAGAGCTTCCTCTCGAAGGAAGCTGAACACGTGGAGGGCTTTGCTCCGGAGTGCGCTGTCGTCACCATGGGGGGCGGCAAGCAACTCGAGGAGCGCCTGGTGGTCCGCCCGACCTCGGAAACGATCATCTATTCGATGTTCGCCAAGTGGGTGCAGAGCTATCGTGATCTGCCGTTGCTCTACAACCAGTGGGCCAACGTCGTCCGCTGGGAAATGCGGACTCGACTGTTCCTGCGCACGATGGAGTTCCTGTGGCAGGAGGGACACACGGCGCACGCGACGCACGACGAGGCCGAGGAGGAGACGCGCCGCATGCTGGGCGTCTATCGTGAGTTCATGGAAGGCTATATGGCCATGCCGGTGATCACGGGGCAGAAGACCGATAGCGAGAAGTTTGCCGGCGCTCTTCGCACGTATGCGTGCGAGGCGCTGATGCAGGACAACAAGGCGCTGCAGGCCGGGACGTCGCACAACCTCGGGCAGAATTTTGCGAAGGCGTTCGACCTGACGTTTCAAAGCGAAGCCGGGCAGCAGGAGCACGCGTGGAACACGTCGTGGGGGGTGTCCACGCGCATGATCGGCGGTCTCGTGATGACCCACGGTGACGACGCCGGTCTCCGGTTGCCTCCCAAGCTGACGCCGATTCAGATGGTGATCGTGCCGATCTGGAAGACCGACGAAGAACGCGACGCCACCATTCAGGCGGCCAAGCGCATCGCCGATGACTTGGGGAGCTTCAAGCGTCCCGATCACGAGCGGATCCGTTGCCATGTGGACGACCGAGTCGGCATCAAGCCGGGCGCCAAGTATTACCACTGGGAGCTTCGCGGTATCCCGCTGCGCATGGAAATCGGCCCGCGTGACCTGGCGCAGGAAAGTGGCATGCTCGTTCGTCGCGACACGCGTGAGAAGCGTCCCATTGCGATGGCCGCCCTGCGGGAAGAGTTGCCGGTCATCCTCGACCAGATTCAGGCCGATATGTTGGCCGCGGCGCGTGCGCGACTGGAGGCCAACAGCATCCGTGAACCCATGAGCTATGAGAAGTTCAAGGAAATCATGGAGGGGCCGGGGGCATTCGTGTACGCCGGCTGGAACGGTGATCCGGCCGTCGAGGCCAGGGTGAAGGAAGAGACCAAGGCGACGATCCGGTGCATCCCGGATCCCGAGTTCCGTTCGCCAGTGGCGCCGACGACGTGCATGGTGACGGGCGAGCCCGCGAAGTACGAGGTGTTGTGGGCTCGGTCGTACTGAACGCCGGGGAGGGGTCGGCAGTGTCTCCCACCGGGTTCGAGTACCGCGACGGTGTGCTACACGCGGAGCAGGTGGCGCTCCCGCTTCTGGCCGCTGCCGTGGGTACACCGGCGTACGTGTACTGCGCGAACACCGTGCGGGCACGCTATCGCCGGCTCGATCAGGCGTTCGCCGGTATTCCGCACCACATTCACTTTGCGGTGAAGGCGAACTCGAATCTCTCCGTGCTCTCGCTGTTGCGAGAGCTTGGCGCCGGGGTGGATATCGTCTCCGGGGGCGAGTTGTATCGTGCTCTCCAGGCGGGATTCCATGGCCGCGATGTGGTCTTCAGCGGTGTCGGCAAGACGGTGCAGGAGATTGCGCAGGCGCTCGAGGCGGAGGTGCAGCTCATCAACGTCGAGTCCGAGGCGGAGCTCGTGGCCATCGACGCGGTCGCGGCCCGCTTGGGCGTGGTCGCACCGATCGCCATCCGTGTCAATCCGGAAGTCACGGTGGATACGCCGCACGCGTACATCAAAACCGGCGAAAAGGGGCAGAAGTTCGGTATTCCGCGTGACGACGTGGCGCGCCTCGTCGAGCTCACGGGAGCGCTCTCCCATGTGCAGCTCCGCGGCATGGGTATGCACTTGGGCTCGCAAATCGGGAATGCCGATCCGTTGCGCGATGCGCTCCCGCGGTTGCTCGCGGCGATTGCGAATGCGCAGGGGAAAGGTCATCCCATCGCCTTCATGGACGTCGGCGGCGGTCTATCCGTGCCGTACGAGTCGCATGAACGGGACGCCGACATCGATGACTACGCGACGATCGTGCGCGCGGCGGCACTGGAAACCGGATTGACGTTGTTGCTTGAGCCCGGACGTTATCTCGTCGCCGAGGCGGGAATACTTCTGACTGAGGTATTGTACCGCAAGCATGCGGCCGGCAAGGACTTCGTCGTGACCGATGCCGGCATGAGCGATCTGATTCGTCCTGCGCTGTATCAGGCGTATCACGCCATCGATCCGGTGACATTGACGGACGGTTCGGTCGTCGCCGATATCGTCGGACCGATCTGCGAGTCCGGCGATTTCTTCGCGAAGGACCGCCGCTTGCCCGACGTGCAGGCGGGTGCGTTACTCGCGGTGCGTACGGCAGGGGCCTACGGCTTCTCGATGGCTTCGAATTACAACTCGCGCCCTCGGCCGGCCGAGGTGCTCGTCGACGGCGATCAATTCGCGGTCGTCGGCGCGCGCGAACAGCTTGATGATCTTGTGCGCCTGGAGCGCATGCCCCTTCAGTGGAGAACTGCCTGATGCGCATCGGACTGTTGTCGGACACTCATGACCGCGTACCTGCTGTGCGCGCGCTACTCGAACAGATGGTCGCTGGCGGCGTTTCCCTGGTCATGCATGCAGGTGACTACTGCTCACCCTTTTCGCTGCAGCCATTCCACGACTTGTCACTGCCGCTTCTCGGCGTATTCGGACGCAACGACGGGGATCGTGACGCTTTGATCGCTGCCGCCAAGACCGGGTTTGGTGCCGCGGAGTTGTATGAGTCACCGCACAGCTTCGACCTCGGGGGGAAATCGGTGTTGCTCATTCATGATCTTGCCGACGTACACCAACGGTCCATCGATGGTCACGAGGTCATCGTGCATGGTTTTTCGCACGTGCCGGAGATGAAGGCGCGCGGCGACTCGTTGCTGGTTAATCCGGGTGAGGGTTGTGGGTGGCTCCACGGTGCGCCCACCGGCGCCATTCTCGATCTCGACACCAAGGCGATCGAATTTCTCAAGCTTACCGGTCCGGAGTGGAAGGTCTGATGCAGAACACCTCGAGTCGCATTCTCATCCTCGACTGCGGGTCGCAGTTTACACAGCTGATCGCGCGTCGTGTGCGTGAAGCGCGCGTCTACTCCGAGATCCATCCGCCGACACAATCGCTGGAGTGGATTCGTGCGTGGAACCCCACCGGTATCATCCTCTCCGGTGGCCCGAGCTCGGTAACCGATGAGGGCGCGCCGACGGTCTCTCGCGAGTTGTTGGACATCGCCCCGGTGCTGGGCGTGTGCTACGGCATGCAGCTGATCGCCCACCTCGAAGGGGGGGCCGTGGTGGGAGGCGGTCGTCGTGAGTACGGGCGTGCCGAGGTCACAGTGGACGAGCCGTCCGGGCTCTTTGCCGGTTTCGACGCCGGCGAGAAGACCACCGTGTGGATGAGTCACGGCGATCACGTTGAACAGGTGCCGCCCGGTTATGTCGCAACGGCGCACAGCGGCCACACCTGCGCCGGCTTCCGTCACGAATCGAAGCCGATCTACGCCATTCAGTTTCACTCGGAAGTGCACCATACGGTGCGCGGCGCCGAGATCATTCAGAACTTCCTCTTCGGTGTCTGTCACTGCACGCCCGATTGGACGCCCGGTCACTTCATCGATCAGGAAGTGGCGAAGATCCGCGCATTGGTCGGTGACCGCCAGGTGATTTGCGGACTCTCGGGAGGAGTCGATTCGAGCGTGGCGGCCGCGCTGGTACACAAGGCCATCGGCGATCAGCTGACGCGCATCTTTGTCGATACCGGTCTGCTGCGGCTGCACGAACGCGAGCAGGTCGAGCGCACAATGGGGCAGCACCTTGGGATTCGCCTCATCACGGTGCGGGCCGAGGAACGATTTCTCACCGCACTTGCCGGCGTTGGTGAGCCGGAGAAGAAGCGCAAGATCATCGGGGAGCATTTCATTCGCGTGTTCGAAGCTGCCTCCGAAGACGCCGGCAAGAACGCCGCCTTCCTGGTGCAGGGCACGCTGTACCCCGATGTCATCGAATCGGTGAGCGCGAAAGGGGGGCCGTCCGCCACGATCAAGACGCACCACAACGTGGGTGGGCTGCCGAAGGACATGAAGTTCTCGCTGATTGAACCGTTGCGTGAGCTGTTCAAGGACGAAGTGCGCAACGTCGGCCGTGAACTGGGGCTGCCGGAGGAGATGGTGGGACGTCATCCGTTCCCGGGCCCTGGCCTCGCGATTCGCGTGCTCGGAGAGGTGTCCCCGCACGCGCTCGATATCCTGCGCCGCGCCGACGCGATCTATCTCGAAGAGATCCGCGCGGCGGGTTTGTATCCGGACATCTGGCAGGCCTTCGCCGTGTTTCTCCCGGTGCGCTCGGTAGGCGTCATGGGCGACGGTCGCACGTATGAGCACGTTATCGCGTTGCGCGCTGTCACGAGCACTGATGGCATGACGGCAGATTGGTTCGCGTTCCCGCACGAAGTGTTGGCGCGCATCTCCAATCGCATCATCAACGAAGTCGATGGCGTGAATCGGGTAGTGTACGACATCAGCTCCAAGCCGCCAGCAACCATCGAGTGGGAGTAAATCCATGCGCCGCGTAAACGCCCGAGCCGTGGTCAGCGCGGCGCTACTGCTGGCGAGTGCCGTTGCCACCGTTGCCGACGCGCAGTCCGCTGCGCCAGCGCACGGTGTACGTCCCCGTCGCATGGCCATTCGCAACGCGATGGTCATCGAGGGGAATGGGACGCCGGCGGAAGGTCCCAAGGACATCATTCTCGAAGGCAACCGCATCGTCGACATCGTCGCACTCGATCCGGTCGCGGTAAAATCCGGCGCCGTGAAGCGTGTGCTGGCTGACGTGGAGATCGATGCGACCGGCAAGTATGTCATGCCCGGACTCATCAATCTGCATGGGCACGTGCAGGATGAGCGGGGTGGTATTCCGCAGCCACTCGAGTATCAGCTCAAGCTCTGGCTCGGCATGGGTATCACCACCGTGCGTGATGTGTCGAGTGAGACCCCGAAAACGCTGCAACTCCGCGCTCGGAGTCTTGCGGGCGAGGTCGCGGCGCCGCGGGTGTACGTGTATGCCCGCTACGCGTACATGCCGGTGCCGAAGAACGACATGGAAGCACGGCAGCGCGTGCGCGACCTCAAAATGCAGGGCGTCGACGGGCTCAAGCTGTTCGGCATGGACAAGGATGTCTACGCACCGGTGCTCGATGAGGCGCGCAAGCAGGGCCTTCGTACCGCGCACCACATGGCGGTGGACGAAACCAACGCGTGGGACGCCGCCAAGGGTGGGCTCACCAGCATTGAGCATTGGTACGGGGTGCCCGATGCGGCGTTGCTCAGCGGAGGGCAGCAGTTCCCGTCGAATTTCAACTATGCCGATGAGGGGATGCGCTTTCGCTACGCTGGTCGCTTGTGGCGCGAAGCCGACTCCTCGCGCCTGCAGGATGTGCTGAAGGCGATGGTGCAGGGCGGGGTCGCATGGAATCCGACACTCGAAATCTACGAAGCCAGCCGCGATCTGCAGCGCGCTGAAACGCAGCCATGGTTTGCCGAGTATCTGCACCCGACGCTCGAGAAGTACTTCCGCCCCGACGCGGCGAATCACGGCTCGTACTTCGCCAACTGGAGTAGCACGGACGAAGCGTTCTGGAAGGAGAACTACCAGATCTGGTTTCGCGCGGTGCGGGATTTCGAGCGTCTGGGGGGGATTATCGGGGCTGGTGAAGATGCCGGATTCATCTATCAGGTGTACGGCTTCGGGCTCATTCGTGAACTCGAACTGCATCAGGAAGCTGGGTTTTCGACACTGAAGGTGCTGCAGCATGTGACCGCGAACAACGCCAAGATCCTCGGTGAAGAGCAACGTCTTGGACGAGTGCGCGTCGGCTATCTCGCCGACCTGATCGTCGTCAACGGCAATCCGTTGGAAGATCTCAAGGCGTTCTATCCGCAACGCGCGGATGCGGCGGCCGGTCCTGGAGGTGGGGTTCTCTGGACCATCAAGGACGGGATCCCGTATGATGCGCCGCGTATGCTCAAGGAAGTACGTGCGCTGGTGAAGTCCGCGCGCACGCCGTGACGCGCGGAGTGCGCGTCGGGTGAGGGTCACGCGTGGGTGGCGTGACGACTTCAAGGACATGGGGAAGGTCGCCGCCCCGGTGGTCCTCATCAATGTGGGTGTGCAGGCCATGGGTGTGGTGGACACACTCATGGTCGGAAAACTGGGAGGGGCTGCCATCGCCGCCGTCGCTCTTGGCAATTTCTATTTCTTCAATGTTTGCGTCTTCGGCATCGGGTTGCTCTTCGCTCTCGATCCGGTCGTGTCGCAAGCGGTCGGTGCCGGTGATCACGAGGGAGTGGCGCGCGCGGTACAGCGCGGATTCGTGCTCGCCGCGTTCATCTCGGTCCTCGTCATGCTCGCGCTCGTGCCCGGCGAGTGGTTGTTGACCGCGCTGGGACAGCCGGCAGACGTGGTGGTCGACACGGCGGTGTATACCCGCCGACGGCTTCTCGGCGTCGTCGCATTCTTTGCCTTCAACGTGCTCCGGCAGACGCTCCAAGCGATGGGGCCGG
This sequence comes from bacterium, assembly GCA_027484025.1. Classification (GTDB taxonomy): domain Bacteria; phylum Gemmatimonadota; class Gemmatimonadetes; order Gemmatimonadales; family Gemmatimonadaceae; genus Gemmatimonas. The sequence continues at coordinate 210 of JAIXTI010000259.1, read as the reverse complement.
TGCGCCCGGTCATTATCGCGGTCGTGGTGGCGAACGGCGTGAATGCGTTTGCCAACTGGTGTCTGATCTTCGGCAACTGCGGCGCGCCGGCGATGGGCGTCGAGGGATCCGGTTATGCGACCGCGATCGCCACATGGGTCATGGCGCTCGTTCTCGGCCGATTGGCGTGGCCATTGCTCCGCGATGTGGTTCGGCCTTGGCGCGCGGCGT
>JAIXTI010000011.1 GCA_027484025.1 bacterium | reverse complement strand
GTGTCGCCGCAGGCGGTGGGCAGCATCAGCATCGATTCGGCAAGCAGCGCCGCGCTGTTCATCGGCGACCGACGCACACTCACGGTGACCGTCCGAAATCCTACCGGCGTCACCCTCAGTGGACGGACGATTACCTGGACCAGCGCCAACCCGTTGGTCGCCACGGTTTCGAGCGCGGGGATCGTCAGCGCCGTGGGCGCCGGCACGACCGTCATCTCCGCAGAGTCCGGGGGACGTATCGCCGAGGCGAACGTGGCGGTTATCGAGCGCGCCGCGTCGATCACCCTGGCACCCGCGGCCATCCGCGTCCCTCGGGGCCGGACGGAGCCAGTGAGCGCCGTCATCCGCAATGCCGCCGGAACCATCCTCACCGATCGGCGGGCGGTAACGTGGAGGACGTCTGCCCCCACGATCGCGACGGTCGACGCCGATGGCACCGTCACCGGTATCGCCAACGGCACCGCGTCCGTCACGGCCACGGTGGACGGGGTGTCGGGCGTCGCCGCCATTACCGTGGTCGATCCGGTGGCTTCCGTGCTCGTGACGCCGGCGACCGTCAACCTCTCGTCAGGGATGACGCAGCAGATGACCGCCTCCGCACGTGACGCGAGGGGAGGAGCGGTCACCGGACGCCCGGTCCTGTGGACATCGTCGAATCCTGCGGTCGTATCGATCGGCGCGAGTGGTGTGGTCACCGCGGTCTCGCCGGGCAGCGCCGTCATTACCGCCACGGTCGAAGGCGTGGATGCCACCGCCACCGTGACCGTGTTGCGCCCCGTCGCGTCGGTGTCGTTCACCTCGCTCCAATCGAGTCTGTTCATCGGCCGCACCATGCAGCTCTCCGTGTCGGCGCGCGACGCGCAAGGCGTCACGTTGACCGGACGGGCCGTGACGTGGGCCAGCTCGGACCCGGCGATCGCCACTATTTCGGCGACGGGACTCGTCACCGCGATCGCCGCGGGAACGGTCACGTTCACGGCGAACGTGGAAGGGGTGGAAGCGAACGCATCGCTCACCATGGTGGCGCTGCCGCCGGCACTCACGGCCATCAGGGCGTCGGTGGATACGGTCGTGCTATATCAGGGACAGCGGGCCGCGGTGACGGCGACCGTCACGCAGCCCACCGGCGCCCCTACGCCGACCATCACCTACGGGACGGTCATGCCGTCGGTGGCCACGGTGGCGAACGACGGCGTGATCACCGGCGTTGGCCCCGGCACCGCCAAAATCACCGTCACGGCGGCCGTGGCGGGGAACGTCAACTTCTCGGCGGCCACGCAGTCGACGATCATCGAGGTGATCGTGAGGCCGCTACCAGTGGCATCGGCGCAGATTACCCCCGGCAACGCCAACCTTGTGGTTGGCGGAACGCAACAGTTGGCCACCATCGTGCGCGACTCGATGGGCGCCGTGCTCACCGAGCGCACCGCCCGATGGGCGTCGTCGAATACGGCGGTGGCCACCGTGAGTGCCACCGGGCTCGTGACCGCCGTGGCGGTCGGCTCGGCCACGGTTACCGTCACCGTGGAAGGCGCCACAGCAACGGCGCTCCTGTCCGTTGGTCCGCTGCCGCCGGCGATCACCAGCCTCACCGTCTCGCCCTCAGCGGTGAGTCTTATCGCCAGCCAGACACGTACGCTGACCCCGGTGCTCGTGCGGCCCACCGGCGCTGCCGCCGCGACCGTCACCTACGGGAGCGCTGATCCCAGCGTCGCCATCGTCTCGAGCACGGGCGTGATTACCGCGCTGTCCACCGGGACGGCGATCATCACCGTGACGGCGACTGCGGCCGGCAATACGACGTTTGCCGCCGCGACGTTGACTGAACTGGTGACGGTGACGGTCGCTCCGGCCGTCGCCAGCGTGCAGGTCACCCCTGGCTCGGTGTCGATCATGCCGGGCAGCACACAACAGCTCACCACGACGGTGCGCGATTCCAGCGGCGCAGATCTCACCGGGCGCGCGGTCACGTGGACCACCTCGAATCCGGCCATCGCCACGGTGACAGCCACTGGCCTCGTCACCGCGGTCGCCGTGGGCACCGCCACGATCACCGCCACCTCCGGCGGCGTGACCGGAACCATGACCATGACGGTGCTCGCCCTCCCCACGTCGATCACGTCGGTGTCCGTGACGCCGACCTCGGTCAGCCTGGCGGTCGGCAGAAGCTCGGCGCTGTCACCGGTCGTGACGCAGCCCAACGGTGCTCCGGCGGCCACGGTCACCTTCGGCACGACGTCGCCGAGTGTCGCCACGGTATCCGCAGCGGGGCTCATCATTGCGGTGGGGCCGGGCACCGCCACCATCACGGTCACTGCGTCGTCGGCGGGCAACACCGGGTTCTCCGCCGCGTCGCGAACCGCCACGGTCACGGTGAGTGTGACGGACGTGCCGGTCGCTACGGTGACCGTTGCGCCGGCCAATGCCAGCGTGCTCACGGGCTCCACGCAGCCTTTGACGGTTACCGTTCGCGACTCCGCGGGACAGACGCTTACGGGCCGAACGGTGAGCTGGGCGACGCTCAACGCGAGCGTCGCGACGGTGAACTCCACTGGGGTCGTGACCGGCGTGTCGGCGGGAACGGTCACGATCACCGCAACGGTCGACGGCATCGTGGGCTCTGCCACAATCACGGTGCAGACGCCGCCGCCCGGCATCACGGCGCTGAGTGTGTCGCCAACGTCCGCGACCGTCACCGTAGGACAGACGAGGACGCTCACCTCGAGCATCACGCAGCCAACGGGAGCGCCAACGGCCACCGTCAGCTACAGCTCGTCGAATCCGGCCATTGCGACGGTCTCGCCAACCGGCGTGGTCAGCGCAGTGGCCGCCGGATCGGTGACGATCACCGTGACCGCGACCTCCGCCGGCACGGCAAGTTTCTCAAGCACGACGGTGACCTCGAACGTTACCATCACCGTGGTGCCCTAGTCGGGCGCTCC
>JAIXTI010000088.1 GCA_027484025.1 bacterium | reverse complement strand
CACAATCCGGCACCTGGCTCACTCGCCAAGGCCGGTGGCTCGAAAAGAGCCCCCAGCGGGAATTCCCAAAGGTCGCGCGCGGGCACTGGCTGCGCGCCAAGCCTGATGGCCCAGCCGAACGCAGCAAGCCCGCAGATGAGCGTGCGGCGCATATGGGAGACTAAACGGCGCCAAGAGCCAAGGTCAAGCGAACCGCGGCAGGAAAATCGCTACCCTCCGCCTCGTAACGCATTTACTTTTCAACGTTTGCGTCTTGCCCTCGACCCTTCCTCCGACGCGTCTCCGCGCCGAGGCCGGTCCCGTTCCGCTTTGGAGTGCCACACTTGACGTCGTCCTCGCCCCAATCGTCCGTCCTCTCCACGTCGATGCGTTCCGATCCGTGCGGTCTTCTGCGGCGGGCCGACGTGGGTCGAACCGTCCAGCTTGGCGGCTGGGTGCACCGGAGCCGTGACCTTGGCGGGTTGGTCTTCATCGATCTGCGCGACCGCACCGGGCTGCTTCAACTGGCCTTCGGTCCCGCGTGGAGCGCTGTCGAAGTGCAGCAGCTCGCGGCCTCGGTTGGCGTGGAGTCGGTCATCCTGTGCGAAGGCGAAGTGGTGGCCCGTGAACCGGAGCGGGTCAATCCGGAAATGGGCACGGGTGAGGTGGAAGTCCGGGTCACGAGCTTCCGCGTGGTTGGGCCGGCGGTCACCCCGGCACTGCCCGTGGCACGCGGCCGCGGGGAGAAGATGCCGGCCGAAGAGTTGCGGCTGCGCCATCGGTATCTCGATCTGCGACGCCCGGAGCTTCAGGAGAACCTGGTCCTTCGGCATCGGCTGCTGCAGGTGTCGCGTCGGTTCCTCACCGACCATGGCTATCTCGAACTCGAGACACCCATACTCACGAAGCCGACGCCAGAAGGCGCGCGCGACTACCTGGTGCCGAGTCGTGTGCATCCGGGCGAGTTCTATGCGCTGCCGCAGTCGCCGCAGATCTACAAGCAGTTATTCATGTGCTGCGGCTTCGATCGGTATTTTCAGATCGCCCGCTGCTTCCGCGATGAAGATCTTCGTGCCGATCGCCAACCGGAGTTCACGCAGATCGATATCGAAGCCTCGTTCATCGAGCGCCAGGATATCATGACGCTCGCCGAGGGGCTCATCGGCAGCATGTGGCGTGAAGCCGGTCATCATGACGTGCCCACGCAGTTCGAGCGCATGACGTACGCCGATGCCATGGAGTTCTACGGCTGCGACCGTCCAGATCTGCGCTACGAGCTCCGCATCCGCGATTACAGCAGCGTCTTCGCGTCGCTCGATTTTGCCGTCACCAAGACGGCGCTGGCCAACGGGGCCCGCGTGCGCGGTGTCGTCCTGCCCGGCGGCGGGGCGTGGAGTCGCAAGCAGGTGGACGAGCTTGAAGCCCTTGCCAAGGGAGCAGGTGCCGGAGGGTTGTTGCGCCTCCGTAAGGCCGATGGCGAGTATGATGGCCCGCTCGCCAAGTTCCTCACAGATGACGCGAAGGCGGCGTTGGCACTCAACGACGGCGATCTCGCGCTCTTCGTGGCCGCCGCCGACCGCATCAGCAGCCCGGCGCTCGACCGGGTCCGTCAGGAGTGCGCGCGCCGCCTCGAACTCATCGACGACAAGGCGCAGCGTTTCCTGTGGGTGCTCGACTTCCCCATGTTCGAGGAAGATCCGGAGACCGGCGCGCTGGCCGCGGTGCATCACCCCTTCACGGCGCCCCACGCCGACGACATGGCCGCCTATCCCGACGAGCCGGCACGCTGGCGAGCCCTGGCCTACGATGTCGTCCTCAACGGCACCGAACTCGGCGGCGGCAGCATTCGGACGAGCGATCCGGCCACGCAGTCCCGCATGTTTGCACTGCTTGGCATCGGTGATGCTGAAGAGCAGGAACGTCGCTTCGGGTTCCTGCTCGAAGGACTTCGTGCCGGCGCACCGCCACACGGCGGCATTGCGTTTGGCTTCGATCGCATTGCCATGTTGCTGTCGGGCGCGCCGTCGCTGCGCGACGTGATTGCGTTCCCGAAGACCACGGCGGCCCGTTCGCTCTACGAAGGCGCGCCGGTGGCCGTCCCGGCCGAGGATCTGGCCCAGTTGCACATCAGCGTGCGCGAGTCGCGCGCAGGAAACATTCGTGAGTGAATCTCGCAGTGACCGCGGCGGTGAGCGTAGTGAAGTAGTGACCGCCCGTGTGTCTGTCGAAGGGGCCGACCTGCAGATGCTGGCCGGTGTGAACGACGGCAATCTCAAGGAGCTCGAGCGCGCCACCGGTGCGCGCATCGCGCTCCGCGGCGATCATCTGTCGATGTCGGGTGATCACGACGCCATCGCGCGCGCCGAGGGCGTCGCGGCCGCCATGGTGGCCATGGTTCGTGACGGGAAGAGCGTGAGCGCCGACGACGTGCTTCGTCTGACGCTCACCGAGCGCCCTGCCGATGCTCCCGGCGCGACGAATGGTGGCCTCGTGCTGCCGGGTTCGCGGCGCGGGGTGCAGCCCAAGACGCCCGGACAGGCAGAGTATCTCAAGAAGATCGGCGAACACGATATCGTCGTCGGTATCGGTCCGGCAGGTACCGGAAAGACGTATCTCGCGGTGGCAGCTGCCGTCGACGCCCTCATGCGGAAGCGGGTCCGGCGTATCGTACTGGCACGTCCGGCGGTCGAAGCCGGAGAAAGTCTCGGCTTTCTGCCGGGCGACATGCAGGCGAAGATCGATCCGTACTTGCGACCGCTGTACGACGCACTCGACGACCTCATCCCGTTCGAACGCATTCAGAAGCTCATCGAAGCGCGGACCATCGAAGTGGCGCCTTTGGCGTTCATGCGCGGGCGTACGTTAGGTGATTCGTTCGTCATTCTCGACGAAGCGCAGAACGCGACGGGCGCGCAGATGAAGATGTTCCTCACGCGTCTTGGTGTGAACTCCAAGATCGTGATCACCGGCGACAAAACCCAAGTCGATTTGCCGCGCCGCGAAGATTCCGGCCTCATGCAAATCGAGCGCATTCTGCACGGCATCGAAGGTATCTCGTTCCATTACTTCAACGAGTCCGATGTCGTGCGCCATCGGTTGGTGCGCGACATCATCCGCGCGTACAACGAAGACGCGGCCGGTGGCGGATGAGTCCAGCCCGATTACCCAAGCCGGAACCGCGCGCCGTGGCGGTGGAATGCGATGGCGTGCGGATTCCGGTCGCCACCGAGAAGCTCGCAGAGTTGTCGCGGCAAGTGTTGCGCGCACTCAAGGTCAAGCAAGCGATGTTGTCGGTCACGTTTGTGTCGTCGCGCACGATGGCGTCGCTCAATCGCAAGCATCTCGGGCATCGCGGGCCCACCGATGTCATCACGTTCGCGCTTGGCGCTGACCCCGGTGGTGCCGTGATCGGTGACATTTACATTTGTCCCGACGTGGCCCGACAACAGGCGAAGTCCCACGGCGTCGGCATTCGCGAAGAGCTTGCCCGGCTGGTGGTGCACGGGACGTTGCACGCCTGCGGATGGGAGCACCCTGAAGACGACGCCCGCATGACGTCGCCAATGTGGCGACGCCAGGAGCAGCTGATGACGCGCTTCTGGACGTCTTCGGCCCCCAGGGCATGAGCGCAGCTGCGTGGGGGCTCGCGGTGGCCGGTGCCGCTGTTGCAGCGCTCTCTGCCGTCGCAGACGGCGCGTTGTTGTCCGAGTCACATCTTCCAACCGGTCAGGATCGCGGCGGGTTCGGAGCTCCGTTGCCCACGGTAGCGCGCGCCATTCCCGCACGTGAGCAAACGCACCGGGCACTCGCTTTTGCGCGCGTCTTGGGCCATCTCGCCGCAGGCAGCGGGCTCGCAGTGGCGCTCGATCTCGAGGCGCGCGCGACGGTTCCCCTGGTGGGCCTATTGGTACTGCTGGGGCTCACCACGGTACTGTTTGCCGAAAGCGCAGCGCGTGTGCTTGGTGATGCGCTGGGCGATGAGGCCGCCGCGCGACTCGATGGCTTCACGAGGGTCGTCGAGCGCGTTCTGTCGCCGGTGGTCGCACTCGGGAACTGGGTGGACGGCCTCTTCGCCGAAGTCGTTTCCGAGTCGGACGCCACGCAGGAGCGACGTGAAGAGGCCGCGCAGCAGTTCCGCGATGTCGTGACGAGTGAGACCGACGTCACGGGTGACGAACGGGCACTCCTGCTCGGGGTGTTCGAGTTCGGTGAGACGTCGGCCGCCGAGGTTATGGTCCCTCGGGTGGACATGCTCGGCGTGGAGCGCGATATCCCGTGGTCGGAGATGCTCGACCGGGTACGCAGCATCCAGCACTCGCGCGTCCCCGTGTACGAGGAGACGATCGACGAGATCGTCGGCATCCTGTACGTGAAAGACCTGCTGCCATCCGTGCTCGCCGATGAAGAACCCGAAGCCGGGTGGACATCGCTCATGCGTCCGCCGGTGTTCATTCCGTCATCGAAGCGCATCGCTGACCTGTTGAAAGAGTTCCGCCAGGCGCGCCGGCACATTGCGATCGTCGCCGACGAGTACGGCGGCACGGCCGGACTCGTGACCATCGAGGACATCCTCGAGGAACTCGTTGGCGAGATTCGCGATGAGTACGATGACGAAGAGCGCCTCGTCGAAAGTGAGGCGAATACCCGGTATTGGGTCTCCGGTCGGCTCACCCTCGATGACCTGTCGGATGCGTTGAGCTACGACTTCGCCCGCGACGACGTGTCCACGGTGGGTGGACTCATCCTGGAGTTGCTGGGGCGGGTACCGCGCGCCGGTGAGTCGCTCACGATCGGCAGTTTCAAAGTGATCGTGGAGCGGGTCATTCGCCGCAAAATCGAACGGGTGTACCTCGAGCGAATCGCGCCTGACGTGCCCCCCGCGTCAATTGACGGCGAGGAGGTCGCATGACCGGCGTCGTCATTTTCGCGGCCGTCCTCGCACTCGCGGTGCTGACCATGGCGGCGACGACCGTGCGCGCGGTGAGTCGACTCTGGCTCCGCCACTGGATCGAGCATCGGGCAGGCGGTGCAGGAACGATGGCGCGGTATCTCGAGCGTCCCACGCGACTCGTGCATGCCGCAGGAACCGCCAGCATGATCGTGGTCTTCGCCACGGGCTCCGTCATCGCGATGCAGGATGGCTTGCGAGCCGTCGCGTTCGCGCGGGACGTCGTGCTGTTTCTGCTCCTTATGCTGGTATTCGGTCAGTTGCTGCCGCGCGCGGTCGCACGGCGCTTTGCACCGAAGTTGGTGCCATTGTTCGTGCCGCTGCTGCGCGTGACCGATCTGCTCTTCGCGCCGTTTCATTGGGTCGCCAATGGGGCACGACGCTTGGTCTCGCCGCCCGTACCCCAAACGAGTGACGAAGAACTTCGCGACGGCCTCGAAGAGTTGCTGCGCGACGGGACGCTCAGCGACATCGGGGCGACCGAGGAGTTCGCGATCATTTCGGGGGTCGTCCAGTTCGGTGACAAGGCGGTGCGCGATGTGATGACGCCGAGAAGCGATATCTTCATGCTGCCGGACGGGCTCGCAGCCGACGAGCTGGCGCGGCAAGTCGCGCAGGCTGGCTACAGTCGTATCCCGGTGTATCGCGAGAGTCCGGAGCAGATCACTGGCATGGTGCACGTGTTCGATGTGTTCCGTCGGCGGGGGGAGGCGGTACCGGCCATTCGTCCGGTGGCCTACACGCGACCGGAGAAGCCAGCGAAAGAACTGCTCTTCGAGCTGCTTCGCTCGCGGCGCCAGCTGGCCATCGTACAGGACGATTCAACCGTGGTCGGGCTAGTCACGCTCGAGGACCTTCTTGAAGAGTTGGTGGGTGACATCCGCGATGAGCATGACGACAACACCGACTGACGCCGCGCTGGCGCGATTGCTCGAACAGTTCCGCGCCGGGAAGCCGGCGGCCCTCGCGCGCGCGGTCAGTATCGTGGAGAATCACCGCCCAGGGTTCGAGCAGGTGCTGGCCGCACAGCATGCCCTGCTGGGACGTGCACGTCGCATCGGGCTGACGGGACCGCCGGGGGCCGGCAAGAGCACGCTCACTACACGCCTCGCCCGTCAGTATCGGCAGGCCGGTAAGACGGTCGGTATTGTCGCCGTGGACCCCACCTCCCCCTTCACCGGCGGTGCGCTCCTGGGCGATCGCATTCGCATGGAGGAGATTGCCCTCGACCCTGGGGTATTCATCCGCTCCATGGCGACACGCGGATCGCTTGGCGGATTGGCCACGGCTACGCGCGAAGTGTGCGATGTCCTCGATGGCTTCGGCATGGACGTCATCATCATCGAGACGGTCGGCGTCGGGCAAATCGAATTGGACGTCGCCCGCGCGGCCGATAGCACCGTCGTCGTGCTGGTTCCGGAGTCCGGCGATTCGATTCAAACACTCAAAGCCGGGGTGATGGAGATCGCCGACGTCTTCACCGTCAATAAGGCCGATCGCCCGGGAGCGGACCGACTGCGCAATGACATCGAGCTGATGCTCGGGTTGCGCGCTGGTGCGTCGATGCAGAACATGCCGGCGCACCATGGCGTGGACCTCCGCAACGTGCCCGACCGGGACGCTCTGCGCGACGCGATGAACCCGGCCCGTGCGGCCCGCGCGGCGGCGCAGGCCGAGGCTCCCGAGCAGTGGACGCCGCCGGTGTTGCGCTCGATTGCGGCGCAGAACGAGGGAATTACCGAGATCGCCGACGCCATCGATCGGCACTTTCGCTATCTTGAACGAAGTGGCGAGCTACGGCGCCGTCGGCGGGCCCGCCTGCGCGAGCGCGTCATGGAAGTCGTGGAACAGCAGGTGCGCCAGCGCCTCTGGCAAGATGCCGACACGCTGGCATGGTTGGATGCACAGCTCGATGGACTCGAGGCCGGGACGCTGGTGCCGTTCGCCGTGGCGGACGCACTCCGTGCCCGCAGTGATGCTTTACTCACGGGCGCGTCCTACGCGCCCTTGCCGGTTCCTACAGGGAGCAGCGTATGACTTCCACACGTGAACTTGAAGATGTCGTCCGCCAGCAGCAGGAAGAGCTGGATGCCTTGCGCCAGGAAGTCGCACGGTGGCGAGGACAGTACGACAGCGGTCGCAAGCGCGACATCGCTTTCACGAATTCGGCCGCGGAGATTCCGCCGCTGTACACGGCGCTCGACCTCGAGGACTCGGCCGGCACCGCGTTCGAAACGCCGGGCGCCTGGCCGTACACCCGTGGCATTCATCCCACCGGCTACCGCGGCAAACTGTGGACCATGCGGCAGTTTGCGGGGTTCGGCACGGCGCGGGAGACCAACCAGCGCTACAAGTTCCTGCTCTCGCAGGGCCAGACGGGATTGTCGGTGGCGTTCGACTTCCCGACGCTCATGGGCTACGACAGTGATCATGTCCGCTCCGAAGGTGAAGTCGGAAAGTGCGGCGTAGCCATCAGCTCGCTGGCCGATATGGAGGCGCTGTTCGAGGGCATTCCGTTGGACAAGGTGTCCACGAGCATGACCATCAACGGGCCGGCCATCATTCTGCTGTGCTTCTACATCGCGGCCGCGGAGAAGCAGGGCGTCGATGCCAGCAAGCTGCAGGGGACCGTGCAGAATGACATCCTCAAGGAGTACATGGCGCAACATGCCTGGTGCTTTCCCATTGAGCCCGCGCTGCGCCTCATTGTAGACGGTTTCGATTGGTGTGCGAGCAACGCACCGAACTGGAACACCATCTCCATCTCCGGCTACCACATTCGTGAAGCGGGTGCCACGGCGGCTCAGGAGCTCGCCTTCACGCTGGCCGACGGATTTACCTATGTGGAGCGCGGCATCGCGCGTGGACTCGACGTCGACGAATTCGCTCCGCGCCTCTCCTTCTTTTGGGATATCCACAACGATTTCTTCGAGGAAATCGCCAAGCTGCGTGCGGCTCGTCGCATCTGGGCGCGTCACATGAAGGAACGCTTCGGCGCCAAGAATCCGCGTTCCTGGATGATGCGCTTCCATTCGCAGACGGCCGGTGTGACGCTCACGGCGCAGCAGCCCATGAACAACGTGGTCCGCGTGGCGTATCAGGGGCTCGCCGCGGTGTTGGGGGGCACGCAGTCGTTGCACACCAACTCGATGGACGAGACACTGTCGCTGCCGACCGAAGGGGCTGTGCAGGTGGCGCTCCGGTCGCAACAGATTCTGGCGTACGAAACCGGCGTCCCCAACGTGATGGATCCACTCGGCGGCTCGTATTACGTGGAGGCACTCACCGACCAGCTCGAGCGCGACGCCGAGGAACTGTTCGAGCAGATCGAAGGCGTCGGTGGCGTCGTGAACGGCCTCGAAGAGGGGTGGTTCCAGAAGCGCATCGCGGAAAGCGCCGCGCGTCAGCAGTGGGAAATCGAACAGCGCCGGAAGATCGTAGTTGGAGTCAACGAGTTCGTGACTGACGAGCCTGAGCTGACCATTCCCATTCTGCGCATTGGCCAGGAAGCGGAGCGCGAGCAGCGTGAGCGTCTGGCGACCTTGCGGGCCACGCGCGACAACGACCTGTGCGCGCGCAACCTCGAGGCACTCGACCGGTGGGCGCAAGCAGAGCACGGCGCCCCGTTCGCACGACTCGATCCGGCGAGGCAGGATGCCCT
>JAIXTI010000226.1 GCA_027484025.1 bacterium | reverse complement strand
TGACCGTGGCGATCTTCCTGTTCGCCTACTCGACGATGATTTCATGGAGCTACTACGGCGCCCGCTCGGCCGCCTACCTGTTCGGCGAGAACCGTCGCGTCGAAATGGTCTACAACCTGGTGTTCCTGAGCTTCACCGTGATCGGCTGCGCGATGCCGCTGTCCTCGCTGATCAACTTCTCCGACGCGATGATCTTCCTGATGGCGATCCCGAACGTGATCGGCATCTACCTGCTGGCGCCGGTGGTCAAGGAGGAGCTGGCGAAGTTCATGGCCAAGATCAAGGCTGGCGAGGTGAAGGACCATCACCACCGCGCGTGACCGGATGCAGGCGAAGGCCGCTCACTTCAGCCGCGCTTTGCACGCGGCTTCGGTGTGGCGCGTAGCTTGCCGACTGCGATACACCGCGAATGGCTCCGGAGAACCGAAATGTTGCGACTGCTCCCGCTGATCCTGATTGTCCTCGCTGCGCCGGTGCTGGCGACCGAGCCCACAGCAACACCCGTCGATTCGGCACCCGCGGCAAGCGCCGCGGCAGATGCCCCGTCAGCCAAGGCCCGCCGCGGTAAAACCGAGTGCGGCCAGACCGGTAGCCGCATCAAGCGTGGCACCGGCAGTCAGCCGATGCGTTGCTATAGCCGACAGGACCTGGAAAAGACGGGCGCGACCGATCTGGGCGCCGGGCTGCGGCGGCTGGATCCGTCCTTGCGTTGAGCTGAGTGCTTGCCGTCTGCGGTCGCCGAGCCAGGCTCAGCGGCCGCGCAGGAACAGCCGGTCGAGATCGGCGCGGGACAGTTGCACCCAGGTCGGCCGGCCGTGATTGCACTGGCCGGAGCGCTCGGTCTGCTCCATCTGCCGCAGCAGCGCGTTCATCTCTGCTTGCCCGAGGCGGCGGTTGGCGCGCACCGAGCCGTGGCAGGCCATCGTCGACAGGATCGCGTTGCGCTCGGTGGTGACGCGCTCGCTGCTGCCGTACAGCACCAGATCGGCGACCAGATCACGCACCAGCGCCATCACATCCAGATCGGCGAGCAGGGCCGGCACCGCCTGCACCCGCAGCGACTCCGGGCCGCTGCGGGACAGTTCGAAGCCCAGTGCCGCCAGTGCCGGCTCGGCGGCTTCGACGGCGTCTGCCTCGCGGGCGCTGACGCTGATCGCCAATGGCAGCAGCAGCCGTTGCTGTTGGACCGGCCCGCGGTCCAGTGCGGTTTTCAGCGCCTCGTAGGTGATCCGTTCGTGGGCGGCGTGGGCATCGACTATCACCAGACCCTCCGCGTTCTCGGCCAGCACGAAGATGCCGTGCAGCTGCGCCAGCGCGTAGCCCAGCGGCGGCACCCCGCCGGGCGCGACGGCCGGCAAGGGTTCGCGTGCGGCGCCGGATGGCGGCGGTGACAGCGCGGCAGCGTGCGGCGCGGGCTCGGCGGCGTACAGGCTGCGCAGCTGCTCCAGCGTGGCACTGCCGCGCGATTCGTCGCGGTGCACAGGGAAGCCGCCGCCGATCGACAAGGGCAGTGCTGCCGTCGGCTTCGACCACTCAGCCCCCGGCCCCGGCGTGGCTTGTAGCGCGGCAGGCAGGGCGGCGGCGAGCCCGGCACCCTCGCCGGCGCGCGCGCCGCCGAGCGCCTCGTGCAGGCTGCGATAGACGAAGTCGTGGACCAGCCGGCCATCGCGGAAGCGGACCTCCTGCTTGGCCGGATGCACATTGACATCGACCCGGGCCGGGTCGAGCGTCAGATACAGCGCAAACACCGGATGGCGGCCGCCGTGCAGCACGTCGGCGAAGGCCTGCTTGACCGCATGCGCCACCAGCCGATCACGCACCGGCCGGGCGTTGACGTAGAAATACTGCTGATCGGCCTGCCCGCGGGCCAACACCGGCAGCCCGATCCAGCCGGTCAGCGTCAGTCCGGCCTGCTCGACCTCGATGGCCCGATGGCTGCCGAGGAAGTCGGCGCCGAACAGCTGCTTCAACCGCGCCATCCGCCCGGCTTCATCGCGCGCCGGCGGGTAACTCCGGCTGACCTCGCCGTTGTGGCTCAGCTTGAAACCCACATCGAAACGGGTCAGCGCGATGGCATCCAGCCAGTGCTGGATATGGCCCAGCTCGGTGCGCGCGGTTTTCAGGAACTTGCGGCGGGCCGGCACGTTGTAGAACAGCTCGTGGACGTGGATCCGCGTGCCCGGCGGCCCGGCCGCGGGCGTGAGCTCGCTCAAGCGTCCGCCGTCGGCGCTCAGCGCGTGGCCATGCGAATCGCCCGGCCGACGGCTCTCGATCCGGAACTGCGACACCGAGGCAATCGAGGGCAGGGCTTCGCCGCGAAAGCCCATCGTCGCCACCCGCTCCAGATCGGCGAGGCTGGTGATCTTGCTGGTCGCATGCCGCGTCAGCGCCAGCGCCAGCTCTTCCGGCGCAATCCCGCCACCGTCATCGCTCACCCGAATCCGCCGGACGCCGCCGTCTTCCAGATCGATCTCGATCCGCGTCGCCCCGGCATCCAGCGCGTTCTCGACCAGTTCCTTGACCACCGACGCCGGCCGCTCGACGACCTCGCCGGCGGCGATCTGGTTGATCAGTTGTTCGGGCAGCGGACGGATCGGCATGGGGAGTCGGACGGTGGTGGCGCCCCGAGTATTCCTGAAGTCTGCGATGGCCTGACATGTCGGGCGTCATCGGCGGCTTTGTCATGGAGCCGTCGCCGCCTTGGCGCTCGCGGCGGAAGTGGTCGTGGCTGCCGAAGGTGCGACAGCGCACCGATAGCGACGGCACCGGGGTGCCAGTGTGAGGCTTGGAATCGAGGATGGACTCCCGTCAGACCCATGGCCATTCAAGCCACGACCGAGGCGGCAATTTCC
>JAIXTI010000260.1 GCA_027484025.1 bacterium | reverse complement strand
GGGATACCGTGCTGGTCGGCTTCCGCGACGCGGGCAATCGCGACCAGACCCTCCCGCTGGTGTATGGCCCGGTTCAGGGGACGGTGGTCAAGTTCGGCAACCTCCCGCCCACCGAGGCTCATCTTACCTGGCAGCGCGTCCGGCGTGACGGGCGCACCATTGGCATCATCCGCTTCAATATCTGGATGCCGGTGCTCGCCGCGCGCTTCGATGCGGCCGTGGATTCGCTGCGCGGTGCCGATGCCATCATTCTGGACATTCGGGGCAACTTCGGCGGCGTGGGCGGTATGTCCATGGGCTTCGCCGGGCATTTCCTCGACAGCACCTACGCGCTCGGGGAAATGCACCAGCGCAGCGGCACCATGAAGTTCCTCGCGAATCCCCGCCGCGGCGACACCCAGAATCGCCCGGTCCGGCCGTTTGCCGGCCCGCTCGCGCTCGTCGTCGACCCCCTGTCGGCCAGTACCACCGAAATCTTTGCCGGCGGACTGCAGACCATTCAGCGGGCCACGGTGTTTGGTACCCAATCGGCCGGTCAGGCGCTCCCCTCGGTCCCCGAGCGGCTCCCCAACGGTGACATCCTCTACCACGCCATCGCGGACTTCCTCGGCCCTACCGGAAAACCGGTTGAAGGGGACGGGGTCATCCCCGATGTCGTGACCCCTCTGCTCCGTCGCGCGTTACTGGACGGACAGGATCCCGCGCTCGACGCGGCGATTCGCTGGGCGGCGCGGCGCGCCGCGCGCCCAATTACCCCCTGACGTGTCCTCACACCGGGAGATGCTCCACATGTTCGTCAAGAAGTCTGTTCGCACGGCCCTCGTGGCGTCCGCCGCCCTGTTGCTGTCGGCGCAGTCCGCAGTCGCGCAGGCCGTTCCGTCGGCAGCCGACGTCATTGCCAAGCACGTCGCCGCCATCGGAGGCAAGGACGCCATCCGCAAGGTGACGTCATACAAGCAGATCGCGAATATGGAGCTGCCGTCGGCTGGGCTGACCGCCGAAGTCGAAGTGCAGGTGCTCGCGCCCAACAAGATGTCCACCAAGGCCACGTTGCCCGGCATTGGCGACATCATCTCCGGGACCGATGGGCAGAACGCGTGGTCGATGAACCCCATGCAGGGCCCCCGCGTGCTCGATGGCAAGGAGAAGGAGCAGGCGATCGAGCAGGCCGATTTCTACGCCGGCATGCTCTTCCCGGCCGAGAGCTTTTCCTCGATCACGAATGAAGGCGCCGCGGATTTCGGTGGCGAAAAGACGTGGAAGCTGAAGTTCGTGCGCAAGGGCTCGGGCACGATCACGAACCGCTATTTCTCGATCGCGTCGGGGCTCGAAATCGGGACGGAAAGCAGCACCACCACGGAAATGGGCACGATCGAGTCCACGACCCTGCTCTCGGACTACAAGGAGTTTGGCGGCGTGAAGTTCGCCACCAAGGCGCAGTCCACCATGGGCCCGCAGACCATGATCATGACGATCAAGAGCGTGGAGCCGAATGCCGCGGTCACGGTAACGGTGCCGGCCGCGATTGCCCCGCTGATCAAGAAGTAACCCGCGGGCGGATTGCCGGGGATGTGACGTGCCTTTGTTGACATCCCCGGCCATGGACCGAGATTGTCCCGTGTGTCTTGCCCATTGATTCCCTCGCACTCACCGCGTCGCCCGCGGGCCGGCCTCACGCTGATGGAAGTAGTGGTCGTGCTCGCGATCATCGCCATCGCGGGCGCCTTGCTGCTTTCGCGCCAGGTGAGCCGCACCGGTACCCAGCGCGCGCAATCCGCGGGTGACATGACCGCCGTCGTGGACAGTGCACGCCGGCTGGCGGTCCAGCGCCAGCAGACAATGCGCTTACGGGTGTACGACGACGGGTTGTGGAGTGTCGTCGCCCCCGACCTTCCGGAGCCGATTGCGGCGGGCACGATGACCGCGCCCCCCGCCCCACTGGATCTGTCCGTCGATGCGCGCGGCATTTGCCGTCCGTCCGCCGGATGGATTCCCCGCGAAGAGCTTCGGGCGGCCTTCGATGCCGGGAAGTGCCGTTGGGTGACTGAGCCGGGCCCGCGCTCATGAGCCTGCTCGAAGCGCTGCTCGCCACCGTCATCCTCTCGGTCGTCGCGATCGGATGCCTCGAGGGTACGCGGGGCGCCGCGCGGTTGCAGCGTCGCGCCGAAGAGATCAGCACGACCACCATGCGCGCCGAAAGCGAAATGTCCCGTGCCGTGCTCGGACTTCCCGTTGGCGACGGCGTGTCGGTGCAGCGCGTTCCCTATGGCGCCGGCAATCGTCTCGACATGGTGCAGATCACCGTGACAGGAACCGCCGGCGAACGTGTGCAACTCGCGCGTCTCGTGGAACGCGCGCCGCTGCGCGCGCGCTGATGACCGCCGCTCAGCTGGTGCGCGTTCGTCGCGGCTTTACGCTCCTCGAGCTCATGCTCGCCCTGACGCTGACGGCCATTGCCGCCAGTGTCGCGGGGGCGAGTATCGTGGCGGCGCGCCGCACCGGCGAGCGCGTCGATGCGCACAAGGCCGACGGCGAGGCCGAGGCCCGTCTGCGCGCCGTGTTGACCGACATGCTGCGTCATGCTCCGGCCGCCGACCGAACGAGTGAACCCCTGCTGCAACTGCAGCGCAACGAGACGGGCACCGTCCTG
>JAIXTI010000016.1 GCA_027484025.1 bacterium | reverse complement strand
CGCTGACGTGAGATCTACCGACAGATCGCGTGAGTGCTAGATACAAGAGTCGAGTAACGCAGAGGTGAGAAGCGAGGACCTGCGGTGGCGGTTTCCCGAACCGCGGGTCCTCGCTGCTGGCTTCTGCGTTGCTCGACTCTCACGCCTATCAAGGTCTGGATTCCGAGCTCTGTATCTGACCGCTCATTACTCAGATCTCAGAGAGAGCAAAGCGGTGGGCAGGGTGGTACCCTCCCCCGATCACCCGTTACGTTAACCGAATGCTCCAGCTGCTTGCGCGAAGACTGATGCTGGCTGTTCCCACGCTTGCCGGCGTGCTGGTGGTCGTGTTCCTGTTGCTCTACGTCGCGCCGGGCGATCCCGTGCAGGCCATGGTAGGGGAGCGGGCCGACGCGGCCACGATTGCGCGGCTGCGGGCGGAGTTGCAGCTCGACGCGCCGCTGCCGGTGCAGTTTGCCAGCTACGCCGGCAAGATCGTGCGCGGGGATCTTGGGCGCTCGTACATCACCAATCGCCCCATCGTCAGCGACATTGCCGAACGCTTTCCGCGCACACTGCTGCTCGCGGGCGCGGCCATGCTTCTGGCGACACTCAGCGGCGTCACGATCGGCGTGCTTGCCGCTATCAAACCCAACGGCTGGTTCGATCGTCTCGCGCTCGCCGTCACATACCTCGGCATTTCGTTTCCGGTGTACTGGATCGGTCTGCTGCTCATCGTGCTCTTCGCGGTCACGCTGCGCTGGCTCCCGGCATCGGGGTACGGGCGCATCGAGTTTCTCGTGTTGCCGGCGCTCGCGCTGGGCTCACGCAGCATTGCGTATCTCGCGCGCGTCACGCGCGGCGCGATGCTCGAGGTACTCAACGCCGACTTCGTTCGCACCGCACGCGCCAAAGGCCTCGCCGAAGGCGGCGTCATCGTGCGTCACGCCCTGCGCAACGCGCTCATTCCCGTCGTCACGGTCATCGGTCTGGACTTCGGCGCGTACCTCACCGGCAGCATCCTGACCGAAACGATCTTCAGCTGGCCCGGCATTGGCCGCTACGTGGTCATGGCCATCTCGCGGCGCGATCTGCCGGCGGTGCAGGGATCGGTGCTGTTCCTGTCGATGGTGTTCGTGACGGTGAACCTGCTCACCGACGTGGCGTACAGGAAGGTGGATCCGCGGGTGGGGTGAACAACGGTTGTCTGGTCCGGCGGTCAACGCACGACGGATCTAGCCCTCAGGGGGAAGAACACAAGAGCACAGGACGGAGCGCGGTGCGGTCCACATGGAACTGCGGTTTGGATTCCGGTGGATGGTACCGCGCTTTCCCCTGTGCTCTTGTGTTCTTCCCCCTGAGGGCTAGTGCCGTAGCCCGTTGACCGCCGGAACAGACCGCCCCCGACCCCCGACCGTTCCCCGGCCGGTTATGTTTGTCGCATGAAGATCTACACCCGCTCCGGCGACGAAGGCGCTACCGCATTGTTCGGCGGTGGTCGCGTTGGCAAGGACCATCCCCGCGTTGATGCCTATGGCGACGTGGACGAGTTGAATGCTTCGCTCGGCATGGCCCGCTCCATTCAGATGATCCCGCGCATCGACGAAGTGCTCGTCCCGGTGCAGCGCGATCTGTTCGCCATCGGCGCGCTGCTGGCGACGCCCGACCTCGAGAAGATGCGCGATCATCTCACCAAGGCGCGCATCGACGAACAGCGTATCGATGAACTCGAAAAGGCGATCGACGCGTGCGAGCAGGAGCTCGAACCACTCAAGAGCTTCATCATCCCCGGTGGCACGCCCAAGGCGGCGGCGCTGCATGTCGCGCGTACGGTGTGCCGTCGTGCCGAACGTCGCGTGGTGCACCTCGCCAGCGAAGTCGAGCTGCCGCATCTCGTCGTGATCTACCTCAATCGTCTCTCCGACTTGCTCTTCATGCTGGCGCGCGTCGCCAACAAGCGGGCCGGCGCGGGCGAAGTCACCTGGTAAGTCGCGCGCCGTGAGCACCGGCTCGTTGTCGCCGTTGCCTGCGGCGTTGTCGCTCCCGCTCGACTACCCGGTCTACTGTGAGGCCGGAACACTCGCGCGCGTCGGCGACATCGTCCGACACGCGGCGCCGTCGCATCGCGTCGCGATCATCTCCGACACCGTCGTCGCGCCGCTGCATGCGCCCGCGGTGTTGGCGCAGTTCCCGGCGGAGCGCACACAGCTGTTCACGATGCCCGCCGGCGAACAGGAAAAGACGCGCGAACGGTGGGGGCAACTCACCGACGCGCTCGTCGCCTGGGGCGCGGGACGCGACACCACCATCATCGCCCTCGGCGGCGGGGTCTTGGGCGACCTCGCCGGCTTCGTCGCCGCGACGTACATGCGCGGCCTGCCCGTGGTGCAGATCCCCACGACGCTGCTCGCGATGGTCGACGCGTCGGTCGGCGGCAAGACGGCGGTGGACACGCCGGCTGGGAAGAATCTGGTCGGCGCCTTTCACAACCCGGCGGCGGTGATCATGGACCCCGCGGTGCTCGCGACCCTGCCACCGGCGGTGCTGCGTAGCGGGCTCGCCGAAATGCTGAAGCACGGTATCATTGCCGACGTGAGCTACTTCGATACGCTGCTGCACGCGCTTCCCGACATCATGTCGCTGGGCGCCGCCGCACCGATGTTCGCCTCGCTCATTGCCGGCAGTGTCCGCATCAAGGCCGACGTAGTCACCGAAGATTCGCGCGAAGGCGGGCTGCGCCAGATTCTCAACTTCGGGCACACCATCGCGCACGCGATCGAAAAGGTGCAGCAGTACGACATGCTGCACGGCGACGCGGTGGCGATGGGGATGGTGACGGAAGCGCGGTTGGCGGAGCGTATTGGCTTGGCGCCGGCGGGACTGGCGCTTGCGATACGCGATGCGGTTGTCCGCGCAGGGCTGCCGGTGATGTTGCCGGCGGGCATCGACGTCGATGCGGTGGTCGCCGAGACGCACGGCGACAAGAAGGCGCGCGGCGGCGCAGCGCGCTATGCGTTGCCGCGCGCGCTTGGCGAGATGGAGGCGGCGGAAGGGCGCTGGGCGTTGCCTGTCGACGACGAGGTCGTGCTTGCTGCGCTTTTGGAGCAGCTGCCGTAACTGCGGTGGTCGGGGCCCTGGGGTCTGGGTCTGAGTCGCGGTACAGCTACTACAGTCGGGGCACAGCTACTACGGTCGGGGCACTGCCACGACGGTCGGGGTCTACCTGCGGTCGGGGGCCTGGTCGGGTCTTGCGCTGCGCTTCGCTGGCGCGTCGGGGCCCCGACCCCGACAGTTTCTCCCCGACCCCGACCCCGACAGGCCAGCGAAGCGCCGCCCCCCCGACCAGTCGCGGTCGGCGTCGGGGCGGTCGGGGTCAAACCGTCGGGGCCCGGACCCGACCGAAACCCCGACTGTTTGTAGACCCCGACTGTGGTGGCTGTGCCCCGACTGTAGTGGCTGTACCCCGACTGTCGTGGCAGTGCCACGACCCAGACCAAAACACAAACCCCGACTCCGTTGCCAGAGTCGGGGTTCGCACAGCCAGCGAAAAACGTCAGGGCTTACGAAACGCGACGGCGGGCGCGAACGGCCACGCCGAGCAGACCCAGACCCACGAGCGCGAGGCTCGTCGGCTCCGGCACCCGCACCGAGATATTGTCGATGTGGTCACCGTAGGTGTTCGACGGGCCGATGCCGCGGAAGACGATCTTGGTCTGCGTGCCTGCCCCGGCCACGAACGACGTCTGATAGTCGGTCCACTTGTACTCGCCCGGATTGGCGTCCGTGATCTGCGGCGTCGTGAAGACGATGTTGCCGTTGCTGTGGCCGCCCACGAGGAACTGGATCTGACTGAACTGGCCGTTGAGCGACCGGTGCGCCGCCGAGAAGTTGACGGTGTAGGTCTGCCCCGCCACCGTGTTGATGTACTGCCAGATCGACGTGTTGCCGACGTTCGAGTCGAGCTCGAGGTGCGCCACACCGTCCCTCGACGTGAATCCGTTGAAGCCGTTCGACCAGCGCTCGAACTGCCCGCCGTCCACGTTCCAACCGGTCAGTGTGTTACGGAACTCGTAGTTCGCGCCCGCCGACGGGCCGGGGTTTTCGAAGCTGCAGTTGGCGACCAGGTTGCCGGCCATGGTCTGGCACGACTGGGCCGACACGGGCGCGGCCACGAGCGCAGAGCCCACGACGGCGGAAACAACGAGAGTGCTGAGGCGACGCATTAGAAGATCGGGAAAGAGGAATGGAGTGCAGGGTACGCATGAGCTTCCTTTCATGATTCGTGCCACACGTCACACTTCCGCCTCCCCTCTGAAGACGCCTTCATCAACCCGTTCAAACCGATGGATCGACTCCATACCACCGCTGCATCCGCGCAACAGCTGTCTGGGACGAAACGCAGTAACCTATCAATCCCTACCAACCAACTCGGCTTTTTCTGTCCTAAAAATCACACAAATGGCACGTCACTGGCGCGAAAGTGACCGTATTCGTCACTGACAGAAAATTTTCATTGACCGTCCAGAGCGTGACCGTTATCGTGGCGCTCCCCACCATTTGCGGGCCGTCCCCAGGGCCCTACTTCTGTACCACGTTCGGCGAGGGCGTATGCAGGCAGCTGCGACCAGGACTTCCGAAACCCGCTCCAAAGGGTTTTTCCGCTCCGCTCCTTCCACGGCCTTCGACCAGTATCTCCACGATATTCAGAAGCTCCCCCTGATCACCGACGCCGCCGAAGAGCGACGCCTCGCGCGCCTCGCCCAGAATGGCGATGAGTCGGCCGCCGAGCGCCTCGTCACGGCGAACCTCCGCTTCGTGATCAGCTATGTGAAGAAGTACCAGGGACACGGTCTCGACCTCTCCGAACTCGTCGCCATCGGCAACGAAGGCCTCCTCAAGGCGGTCCGCAAGTTCGATCCCGATCAGGGCGTCAAGTTCATCTCGTACGCCGTGTGGTGG
>JAIXTI010000215.1 GCA_027484025.1 bacterium | reverse complement strand
TCTTCCGATCTGCATGGGCCATGTGCGGGTGTTCGGCGGCGGCGGCGGCACGATCACGCCGGAGGAAATCGCCGAGCTGCAGGCCTATGGCGTCGAGCGGATCTATCACCCCAACGACGGCATGACCATGGGCCTGAACGGGATGATCGACGACCTGGTCCGCCGCGCCGCGACGCATCGGCGGCCGGTGCACATCCCGACCGAGGTCAGCCGCAACCATCACCCCGAGGTCGCGGCGATGCTGACCGCGATCGAGGAAGGTCTGCTGGAGCCGCACGACCTCGAACACCGCCGCAAGACCTGGAAGCTGGCCGGCGGCCGCACGCCGGTGGTCGGCATCACCGGCACCGGCGGTGCCGGCAAGTCCAGCGTCACCGATGAGCTGCTGAATCGCTTCCTGCAAGCCTTCCCGGACATGCAGATCGCCGTACTGGCCGTCGACCCAACCCGTCGCCGCAGTGGCGGCGCGCTGCTGGGCGATCGCATCCGCATGAACAGCCTGCGCAGCCCGCGCATCTACATGCGCTCGATGGCCACCCGCCGCCAGCACGTCGCCACCAATGCGGTGTTGGCCGACTGCGTGGCCTTCCTGCGCGCGATGGCCTTCGATCTGGTGCTGATCGAGACCGCCGGCATCGGTCAGAGCGACTCGGAGATCGTCGACCTGGTCGACTTCCCGGTCTACGTGATGACCAGCGACTACGGCGCCGCCAGCCAGCTGGAAAAGATCGACATGCTCGACTTCGCCGAGCTGGTGGTGTTGAACAAGTTCGACCGCCGCGGCGCCGAAGACGCGCTGCGCGACGTGCGCAAGCAGTGGCGTCGCAATCGGGTGGCCTTCACGCTGCCGGACGAAGACGTGCCGGTCTACCCGACCATCGCCAGCCAGTTCAACGATCCGGGCGTGACCTGGATGTTCAGCAACCTCTGCCGGCTGCTGCGCGACAAGCTGCATCTGCCGGCCGAACGCTGGACACCTGCACTGGACACCACGTTGAAGGAGCCGCGGGCGACGGTGCTGATTCCGGGCAGCCGGATTCGCTATCTCGCCGAGATCGCCGAGGGTGGCCGCGCGGTCAACCGCGGCATCGAACGGCAGGCCGAAGCCGCCGAACGTGCGCAGCGCTATCACGCCGTGCTCGCCGACCTCGGCGACGCCACGCTGCCGGCGCTCTGGCAGGCCTATCCGACCGAGCTGCTGACCGACGGCGCCGACCTCGGCACGCTGACGCTGCGGCAGCGCTACAACGACGCGCTGACCGCCCTGGCCAGCGAAGCACTGGCGCTGATGAAGGAGTGGCCGACGCGGCGCAAGGCCATCACCGATCCGGAGTTCAGCTATCGGGTTCGCGGCAAGGAAATTCGCGGCCAGAACTACCGCACCTCGCTGTCGCACCAGCAGATTCCGAAAATTGCCCCGCCGACTTATCGCAGCGCCGGCGATCTGCTGAAGTTCCTGATGATGGAAAACCTGCCGGGCGGTTATCCCTACACCGCCGGCGTCTATCCCTATCGCCGCGAGGGCGAGGATCCGACCCGGATGTTCGCCGGTGAAGGCACCCCGGAACGGACCAACCGCCGCTTTCATTATCTGTCGCTGGATGCCAAGGCCGCCCGGCTGTCCACGGCCTTTGATTCGGTCACGCTGTATGGCGAGGATCCGCACGAACGGCCGGACATCTACGGCAAGATCGGCAATTCCGGCGTCTCGATTGCCACGCTGGATGACATGAAGAAGCTGTATTCGGGCTTCGATCTGTGCGCACCGAGCACTTCGGTGTCGATGACCATCAATGGTCCGGCGCCGATCCTCCTCGCCATGTTCATGAACACCGCCATCGACCAGCAGGTGGAAAAATACCTGCGGGCCGACGAAAAGCGCTGGCAAGCCGCGCGGCAGAAGATCGACGCCAAGTTTCAGGGGCTGCCGAAGCCGCAATACACCGGCGAATTGCCGGACGGCAATGAGGGCCTGGGACTCGGACTGCTGGGGGTTTCCGGCCGCGAGGTGCTGGAACCGGAGGTCTACGAGCGCATTCGCAGCGAGACGCTGAAAACCGTGCGCGGCACGGTGCAGGCCGACATCCTGAAGGAAGATCAGGCACAGAACACCTGCATCTTCAGCACCGAATTCGCCCTGCGAATGATGGGCGACATCCAGCAGTATTTTGTCAACCACGACGTCCGCAATTTCTATTCGGTGTCGATCAGCGGCTATCACATTGCCGAGGCCGGCGCGAATCCGATCTCGCAGCTGGCTTTCACGCTGTCGAACGGCTTCACCATCGTCGAGTATTACCTCGCCCGCGGCATGAGCATCGACGATTTCGCGCCGAACCTGTCCTTCTTCTTCTCGAACGGCATGGACCCGGAATACACGGTGATCGGCTGGGTGGCGCGGCGGATCTGGGCGCGGGCGATGCGCGAGCGCTACGGCGCCAGTGCACGCAGCCAGATGATGAAATACCACATCCAGACCTCCGGCCGCTCGCTGCACGCGCAGGAAATCCAGTTCAACGACATCCGCACCACGCTGCAGGCGCTGTATGCGCTGTTCGACAACTGCAACAGCCTGCACACCAACGCTTATGACGAGGCGATCACCACGCCGACCGAAGAGAGCGTGCGCCGCGCCGTGGCGATCCAGCTGATCATCAATCGCGAACTCGGGTTGAACTTCTGCGAAAACCCGTGGCAGGGCAGTTTCATCGTCGAGGCGCTGACCGATCTGGTCGAAGAGGCCGTGTACCGCGAGTTCGAGGCGATCAGCGAGCGTGGCGGCGTGCT
>JAIXTI010000091.1 GCA_027484025.1 bacterium | reverse complement strand
ACCGCCAAATCATCTCCCACGAGCGACACGAAGCATCCGAGCGACGACAGCCGGCGCACAATCTCTGACGTGGGCACGGCCATCCCGAGCAGCTTCGCCAGACGTGACGGGCGCAGAGTGACCGGCGCGCGTGGGGCGGGAGCGTGCCCCACATCAAGCACCTCGACCACCTCACCACCGGCGACCTGCGTAATGAGCGCGGCCGCGAGGCGCGCCACCTGCTGGGTATTCCCGGCGTCGATACCACGCTCGTACCGATAGCTGGCGTCGGTGTTGAGCCCCGTCGTCTTCCGCACTGCGCGCACGAAGCGCGTGTCGAATACGGCGACTTCGAGCAGGACATCGGTCGTGCCGTCGGTCACTTCAGAATGCAGTCCCCCCATGACCCCGGCGAGTGCGACCGGTGCACTTGCATCGCAAATGCACGTCGTGCCCGCGGCCAACGTGCGCGTGGTGCCATCGAGCGTAACTATCGACTCGCCGTCACGCGTGGGACGCACCACAATCGCCGCGCCGGCCAGCTTGGCGAGATCGAATGCATGGACTGGTTGACCAAGCCCGTGCAACACGTAGTTCGTAGCATCGACCACGTTGCTGATGCTGCGGGCACCGATGCTGTCAAGCCGCTGACGCAGCCATTCGGGGCTCGGGCCAACGCGCACCCCCTTGATGACCACCGCGACGTACCGAGGGCAGCTGTGCGTGTCGGCAATGGTTACGGCGGCATGCGTGCCCTGCACCGTGGCCTCACCGCAGATCGCCGCGACGTTGCTTACCGGTGCGGTGATGTCCGCGCTCGTTTCGCGCAACGGCACGTCCGTCAGCGCGCTGATCTCGCGCCCGATGCCGACATGCGACAAGAGGTCGGGACGATTGGGAAGCACATCGAGATCGAGGCGCGCGTCGCCAAGAGGGAGCACGTCCAGAATGGGCGTGCCCGGAGCGGCGAGCGTCTCGAGCGTCAGAATGCCGTTGTGCTCATCACCGAGGCCGAGTTCGCGCGCCGAACAGAGCATGCCGTTCGACGTTTCACCGCGAATCTTGCGCTTCTCGATCTTGAGCCCGCCGGGCATGACGGTCCCCGTACGGGCGAACGGATACTTGTTTCCCGCGACCACGTTCGGAGCGCCGCACACCACGTCAAGCAGCGTACCACTGCCGTCATCGACCTTGGTGACCCAGAGGTGATCGGAGTTGGGATGCCGACCTGCTTCCACCACCTGGGCCACCACGAACGACGACAGATGCGCACCGAGCGCCTCGATGTTGTCGAGCGTGACACAGTGGCGGCTGAGCAGTTCACCGATCTCCTGCGCGCTGTGCGTGTGCGGAACGAACTGCTTGAGCCATTCGTGCGAAACGATCATCGAGCGAACTGCTCCAGGAAACGGACGTCGGAATCGTAAAGAACGCGGATGTCGTTCACGCCGTAGCGTGACATGGCGATGCGCGCCGGCCCCATGCCGAACGCCCAGCCGGTGTACTTCTCGCTATCGAGGCCAGCGGCTTCGATGACGTTGGGATGGACCATACCGCATCCGAGGATCTCGACCCACCGCAATCCTTTGCCGTCGCCAAGATCGACTTCTACGTCCATCTGTGCCCCCGGCTCGACGAACGGGAAATACGAGGGGCCAAAGCGGACGCGTCGCGTCGCGCCGTAAAAGCGGCGTGCGAACTCGGCGAGCGTCGCCTTGAGATCGACGAAGCTCACCCCTTCGTCGATCGCGAGTCCTTCGAGCTGCATGAAGGCAGGCGCGTGCGTCGCATCGAAGAAATCGCGACGATATACCTGCCCGGGCGCGAGCACGCGAATGGGCGGCGCGAAGCGCTGCATGGTGCGCACCTGCACGGGCGAGGTGTGCGTGCGCAGCAAGGTGTCGTCGCCGAGGTACAGCGTGTCGTGCAACTCCATGGCGGGATGATCGGCCGGGAAGTTGAGCGCCCCGAAGTTGTACCACTCCGTTTCCGCCTCGGGACCGAGCGCGATGGTGAAGCCGAACTCGCGGAAGATCTCGCAGATTTCGTCGATGACGAGCGTGACCGGATGCAACGACCCGCGCCAGGTGCGGCGCGCCGGCATCGTGGCATCAAAGGCTTGGGTTCCCGACGCGGCGAGCTGTCGCGCTTCGAAGGCATCGAGCGCGGACTGGATGGCCAGCTTGAGCGCATTGAACGCACCGCCGGCGGCGCGTCGGTCGTCCGCGGGAAGCGCCCGCAGCGCGCCCTGCAGCAGCGCCAGCCGGTCGTCCTTGAGGGCGTTCAGCAGCCCCTTGGCGACATCGAGACGGCTGTCGGGGTCGAGCCCGTCGAGCAGCGCCCGGCACTCCTGCGCGAGCGCATCGGCCTGGGCGAGGTAATCGGAGAGGATCACGAGGGGAATCGGAAACGGGAGCACGAAGGGCCGGCATCTTTCGATGCCGGCCCTCGCAACATAACCACTCCCGGTCGCCGCGTGGCGGCGCCGGAGCGGACCGACTTACGCGGCGGTCTTCGCTTCGAGGGCCTTGCGGGCCTGTTCGGCGATGGCGGCAAACGCTTCGGGCTCACGGATGGCGAGGTCGGAGAGCACCTTGCGATCGATTTCGAGTCCGGCGGCGTGGAGGCCGTTGATGAAGGCGCTGTACGACATGTCGTGCAGGCGCGCGGCCGCGTTGATACGCACGATCCAGAGGCGGCGGAAATCACGCTTCTTGTTCTTGCGGTCGCGGTACGCGTAGCGCCAGCCGCGCTCCACGGTTTCCTTCGCAGCCTTCCACAGCTTGGAGCGGCCACCGAAGGCGCCCTTGGCATGCTTGAGGATCTGCTTTTTACGCTTCAGGCGAACAACGTTTGATTTTACGCGTGGCATAGTAGGAGATCCTCAGGCAAGAATGAGACGCTTGATACGCTTCGCTTCGCCGTTGGTCTCGACGATGGCCGGGCGGCGGAGATTACGCTTCCGCTTGCTGTCCTTCTTGGTCAGGATGTGGCTCTT
>JAIXTI010000242.1 GCA_027484025.1 bacterium | reverse complement strand
GCGCTCGGGCTGTGGCAGCGCTTCCGCGCCTACCAACGTTACTCGGGTCGCCGTCATGGGCGTTTGTTCCGTAGCTTCGACCGCATCCTGCGCAACTACCTCTCTGAGTCAGGCGACGACCCCTTTCACGCGATCCGCTTGTTCGAGTCACGCCGCCAGTTGCCAAACCAGTACGTGATGAAGGTCGACAAGGCCAGCATGGCCGAGAGCATTGAGGCCCGTGCACCCTACCTTGATCGCCGTATCGCCGATATTGCCTATAAAACGCCCGCAGAGTGGCTGTTACGAGACGACACCAACAAGTATCTGTTGCGGCAAGTCGCAATGGAAGGCGGCCTGTTGCCGACTGCGACCTCCGCGCAGGCGAAGTTTGGTGCTCCGCTTGCCGCATCCTGGTTGGACGAAGACGCTGTTTTCCGCGCCTTCGCAGCGGAGCGTCTGCTGGCGCCTGACAGTCTCACTCGACGCTTGAATTATGGACCCGCGATGGATGCTTACCTCAGCAGGGGGAAAACAGGTCAGCGTT
Source organism: bacterium (assembly GCA_027484025.1). Classification (GTDB taxonomy): domain Bacteria; phylum Gemmatimonadota; class Gemmatimonadetes; order Gemmatimonadales; family Gemmatimonadaceae; genus Gemmatimonas. The sequence goes on along the minus strand of JAIXTI010000242.1, from coordinate 2,770 downwards.
GGCCGGGTGGTCTGTCGATCTATCGAAACCTCGCGTGGCGCTTGCTGTTGCTTGAACTATGGGCGCCGCACTACCTTTCGGACAGCGCACAAAACTGCCGGGTGGCCTCGAATTGAGTGCCATTGGTACTCCAGATGTCAGTGTCATCATCCCCGTTTACCAGCGGGGCGAGATGCTGGTTGAAGCTGTGCAGTCCGTCGTTGCCAGTTCGGTCGGATACTCGACAGAAATAATCGTGGTCGACGATGGCTCTAGTGTAGACATGGGCCAGTTTGTCCGTCATTTGCCCGTCCGCTTTCATCGACTCGAACGGAACTCAGGCTCTTCAGGAGCGAGAAATGTAGGAATAGGGCTCGCCCGGGGCCGCTACCTCAAGTTCCTTGACTCTGACGATTTGCTTGCGCCAAAGGCGATGGCGGCAGAGGTTGCTGCTGCCGACCGTACTGGCGCGGACATTGTCGTGGCAGGCTGGAGGGAGATTGATCTGGCGGCCGACGGGAGCGTTTCTGTTGGGCGCGAATTTGTGGCGCCGCGATTTAATGTGATCGAGGACGATCTGCTGGAAGGAAAGGGTGTACCGACCAGTTCCGCACTATATCGAGCGATGGTCGTTACTGATGTCCGCTGGGATCTGGCTCTCTCCAAATTGAACGATTGGGACTATTTTGTATCTGCTGCGCTCGCCAGCAAGAAGATCGAGTCGATCTCATCAATTGCCTACGACTGGAGGTCTCATCCTGGTGAGCGAATTACAAGCTCGAGTTCTGTCGCCCGCCATATTCAAGAGTTTTATTCGATCCTCGGAAAGCTGATCAAAACTCTGGACGAACGTAGCGAAATGACGCCGGTACGGATGCGCCGTGCCGCACAATATTTGTACAAAGAGCTGAGACGGCTCTGGGTCCTGGATCCCATTGAGGCGCAGCGGGTCCTTGATCGGATCATGGAACTGGACCCACGCTTTGTTCCAGTTATCGAAGAGCGGACGCGGGTATTCACGTTGGCGGGTCACCTCGGGTTGTTGCAACCGACTTTGGCTTTGTACGCGGCTACCAAACGGAAACTGTCGCGATGACCGCCGAGCAACGGTCTGGATTGGTGTCAGTTATTGTCCCGGTCTATAACCGACCGGAACAGTTAATCGAAGCAGTCGAAAGCGCTGCGACTCAAGACTACCCGTCGCTAGAGATCCTGATCATTGATGATGGCTCTACCGATGGGCGGACACCAGAAGCAGCCACACTGCTGGCTCGTCGGTATCCGGCGGTGGTGACCGTGCATCACATACAGAACGGGGGGCCTGGCTTGGCCCGGGAGCACGGGCGACAACTGTCACGCGGCGAGTTCATCCAATACTTGGATAGCGACGACGTGCTTCTGCCGGGCAAGCTCACGGCTCAGGTGGCGGCGCTGCGCTCGCGGCCGGACGCAGACGTGGCCTATGGAATCACGCGCTATCGTGATGTGTCAGGGATGCTTGCACAGGGACCGCACAAGGACACGGGAATCGCGCGCGAACGAATGTTTCCATCTTTCTTGCACAGTCGTTGGTGGGAGACCGCAACGCCTTTGTATCGAGCGTCAGTGTGCACTCGTGCCGGGGCTTGGACCGACCTTCGGCTGGAGGAAGATTGGGAGTACGACTGTCGCATCGCGAGCTTGTGCGGGAAGTTGGTCCATCTTGATATGCCAGTATCCGAGCACAGGGACCATGGTGGCGAACGCCTGAGCCGAGGGGCAGCGCTCGACCCAAAAAGGCTTGCGATGCGTGCCCGAGCACACACGCACGTCTGGACCCACGCCCAGCGGGCGGGTTTGCCGCAGTCGCATCCCGACGATGTCGCTCGCTTCGGCCAAGCGCTGTTTTTGCTGGCCCGGCAATGTGGCGCCGCAGGACTCGTTGCAGAGTCGCGTGGCCTGCTTGGCCTTGCGGCAGAAGCCGCAACGCAGGGCAGGGCCAGCAAGCAGATCCCGGTCTATCGCGCAGTGGCTGCCGTGATTGGCCACGTGAGGGCAGGTCGGATCGCGGTCTGGGCTGACGGGCTGCGAAGTCCTTCGAAACACCTGACGCCGGAGGCAGGTTGAAGACTGACTCGCTGTGTTTGTCAAGTTCTGCCGTTCCGGCGAGTCAAGCCACCGCCGGTAGCCGCGAGCATCTCGTCGTATGAGCATACCGGCCGTTAGCGTCGTGATGGGCGTGTGTAACGGAGGAGAGCGATTGAGCCGGACGCTCGACAGCGTGTTATCGCAGCAGGGGGTCGACTTCGAGTTCATCGTGGTCGATGACGGCTCGACAGACGACACAGCTGTGGAATTGGCACGGCGATCGGCCGAGGATGCACGACTGCGAGTGCTGACGAACCCGAAAAATATTGGCCTGACCCAGTCCTTGATTTACGGCTGCGACGAGGCGCGTGGCCGCTACATCGCTCGACAGGACTGTGGTGATCGATCCCTGCCCGGTCGATTGCAGGGGCAGATGGCATGGCTGGAGGCCCACCCGGCAGCAGTCATGGTTTCTTGTCACACACGGGTCACAGGTGTCTACGGGGAAACAGTTTTCGAGAAGCGAATTTCGGCTGAGACACTGAGCCAGAACCTGCTGCATGGGGTGAACGGCACCTACGCCGGGCCGTCTCACCACGGTTCGGTGATGATGCGGACTGATGCCTATCGACGCGTCGCGGGCTATCGGCAGCCTTTTGTTGTCGCGCAGGATCTGGATCTATGGTTACGTCTGGTCGAGGTCGGCCCGGTCGGCGTTGTTGAT
>JAIXTI010000230.1 GCA_027484025.1 bacterium | reverse complement strand
GGGCGTCGGCAAAACCGAAATTGCGCGACGATTGGCTAAGCTGTCGGGCGCGCCGTTCGTAAAGGTCGAGGCCTCCAAGTTCACCGAAGTCGGCTATGTGGGGCGCGACGTGGAGAGCATGGTGCGCGATCTCATCGAGAACGCCATCGACATGGTGCGCACGGAGCGTGAGGCCGAGGTGGAGGATCTCGCCATCGAGAAGGTGGACGAGCGTATTCTCGACCTGTTGCTGCCCACACCGCCGGCACTTGCCGCTGAGGCGTCGCCCGACGCCAAGGTCGAGCACGACGCAGCGCTCGATCGGCACAAGCGCACGCGCGACAAGCTCAAGGCGTTGCTGCTCGACGGGCAGCTCGACGGTCGCGAAGTCGAAATCGAGGTCACGCAAAGCGGTCCCGTGATGCCCGGCTCGGCCATGCCCGGCGCGCCCGAGGGCATGGACAGTGTGGCGGAATGGTTCCGCGACATGATGCCCAAGAAGAAGAAGCGCCGCACCGTGAAGGTGAGCGAAGCGCGGCGCATTCTGCTCGACGAAGAGCTCGACAAACTCATCGACCTCGACGACCTCACCGGCGACGCGCTCGAGCGCACCGAGGCCATGGGTATCGTGTTTCTCGATGAGATCGACAAGATCGCCGGCGAGCGTGGGCAGGGCGGGGGGCCGGATGTATCGCGCGAAGGCGTGCAGCGCGACCTGCTCCCCATCGTGGAAGGCTCGAACGTGCAGACCAAGTACGGCATGGTCAAAACCGACCACATCCTGTTCGTGGCGGCCGGCGCGTTTCATGTGAGCAAACCGAGTGATCTCATTCCGGAGCTGCAGGGGCGCTTCCCCATTCGGGTGGAGCTCAAGGCGCTCACCGAGGCCGATTTCGTCCGCATCATGACGGAGCCGGAGAACGCGCTCACCAAGCAGTACGCGGCGCTCGTGGAAGCCGAGGGGGCGAGCCTCGAATTCACGCCCGATGGCATCGCGGAACTCGCCAAGGTGGCGGCGCGGGTGAACGAGCGCATGGAGAACATCGGGGCGCGCCGGTTGCACACGGTAATGACCACGCTGCTCGAGGAGGTGCTCTACGAGTTGCCCGATCGCGGGAAGGATGCGGTGCTGGTGAACGCGGAGATGGTGCGCGAGAGGCTGCGCTCCATCAGCGAGGATGAGGACCTGCGGAAGTACATTCTGTAGGGTTTCCGTATGCAGGAACGCCTCCCGGGGGGCGTTCCTCGTGGGCAGGCGCACGGACGCGGCACGCCATGACGCGTGGAGGCAGCGTAAGGGCGCACGACGGTGCATCTTTTCCCGCTTATGAATGCCTCAATCGCCCGCCTGCATTCGCCGCGCGTTGCGTCGAACGTGCCGCTGCTGCTCCTCGTGCTGCTCGCGCACCTCGGTGCCGCTCCCGCCGCGGCGCAGCGACGGGCACCCGTCGCGAAGGAACGGTGGCTCGGCACGTGGGCGCCAAGTCTCCAAGCGGCGTCGGCACCGCCTGCGGCGCCAGCTGTCGATCCGGTCTATACCGTCGTCAATCGCACGCTCCGGCAGGTCGCGCGCATTTCAATTGGCGGCTCGCGAGTTCGCCTGCGCTTGTCCAACGAGTACGGCGACCGCCCGCTCATCCTCCGTGCGGTGCACATCGCGCGGCGAACAGGCGGTGCGGCGGTCGGTCCTGCCATCGATCCCGCGACCGATCGTCTTGTGACCTTCGATACGCGGAGGGCGGTGGTCGTTCGTCCTGGTGGCTATCTCGTGAGCGACCCCATCGCACTCGAGCTCCCCGACCGGGCGGACGTCATGATCAGTCTCGCGATTTCCGACTCGGCACGCACCACTACCCGACACAGTCTGTCCGTGCAGACCAGTTGGGTCTCTGCCCCCGGTGACTTTGCTGGTGCGGCGACCTTCACGCCCGACACGACGCTGCAGGCATGGGCTTTCGTGGCCGGCCTCGATGTGGTGAACTCGCGCGCGACCGGCGTGGTGGTCGCCTTCGGCAACAGCATCACCGACGGCTACGGTGCGCCCGCCGACAGCAACGCGCGGTGGCCCGATCGCCTCGCCGAGCGCATGCTGGTGCGCGGCGGGCCGGTTCTTGGCGTCGTCAACGCGGGCATCAGTGGCAATCGCGTGCTGTCGACGGTAACCGGGCCGAGCGCGTTGGCGCGCTTCGATCGCGATGCGCTGATGATCGCGGGGGTCACGCACATCGTAATGCTCGAGGGGATCAACGACCTCACGCGCGGCTCGGGGGCCGCCGATCCGCGCAACGAGGTCACCGTGGAAGAACTCATCGCCGGTCACCGTCAACTCATTGCGCGCGCCCGCGAGCGTGGCGTGCGCATCTACGGGGCTACCCTCACACCCATTGGCGGGCTCGATCGTCCCGCCCCCGTGCTGCGGCACGCCAAGCATGCCGCATTCAACCGGTGGGTGCGCACGAGCGGCGAGTTCGACGGCGTGATCGATTTCGAGCGGGCGTTGTGGAACCCTGCCGATACCACGCGCATGCTGCCGGCGTACGACGTGGGTGACCATTTGCATCCGAGTGCGGGTGGGTACGCGGCGATGGCGCGCGCGGTGGATCTCGCGCTCTTCCGCTCGCCCGCGCGCAGAAGATGATCCTCGATCGACGCGTGGCCTCGCTCAAGGGCCCACTCCGCTTCGATAAGGGTGCCCGGGCGCAGTTCGACGTCAGTCTAGATGGTCGCCTGCTGTACGTGCGTCCGCTTCGTCGGCGCCGCATCGTGGTAGTGCGCAACTTCATGGCGGAGGCCAAGGCCAAGATGGCGGAGGCGTCTCGTTGACTAACCTCCTCGTTGCCCGCCTCACCGCCCTGGCCCTCCTCACTAACGCGCTCGCGCCCACCCAGCTCGACGCGCCCATTGTCTTCACCGAGCAACAGCCCTCGACGTTCGCCGCCACGGGCGCGCTCGTAAGCGCGGTGGCCGACATCGATCGGGACGGCGACAGTGATCTCTTCGTGGGCTTCGGCGGCGCGTCGAATCGCCTGTACCGCAACGACGCCGGTGTGTTCACCGAGATTGGCGCCGCGGCCGGCGTGGCCGATGCGCGCGCGACTCGAGCCGCGGCCTTCGGGGACATGGACGCCGACGGCGATCCGGACCTGCTTGTGGGCTTCGCGCCCGGCGCAGGCTCCGTGCTGCGTCTCTACCGCAACGACGCGGGCCGGTTTGCCGACGTGACCGACGCCGTAGGGCTGAGCATGAATACGGGCGCCGTGCGGCAGCCGGTCTGGGTGGACGTCGATGCTGATGGCGATCTCGATCTCTTCGTCGCGTTCCGCGATCGGGCGAACGCGCTCTATCGCAACGACGCGGGGCGCTTCGTGGATGTGGCTGCCGACGTCGGACTCGCCGATACGCGTCGCAGCGTGGGCGCGGTGTGGAGCGATCTCGATGCCGACGGCGATCTCGACGTGGTGGTCGGCAACATGGACGGCGACGCCAATGCGGTCTATCGCAACTACGGGGGCCGATTCCGCGATGTCGCCGACAGCCTCGGCCTCGCGTGGGGCGGCCGCGCGCCGCGCGACTCGACGAACGGCACCGTACGCCCCTGTGTGGCCGACGTCGACAACGATGGTCGGCTCGATCTGCTCTTTGCCAACTACGGGCCGCCCGGGCTGTTTCTCCAGCGCCCGAACGGCGCGTGGCGCAACGATGCCGAGGCGTGGGGCGTGGCGGTCGATGGACGCTATGACAGCTGCGCGCTCGCCGACTACGACCACGATGGTCGGCTCGATCTCTACCTCAACGGCACCGTGACGCAGGGGCGCAACTGGCCCGACTACCTGTACCGTAACCGCGGCGGCCGCTTCGCCGCGGAGTCCTCGGCGGTGCTGCGGGTGGCGGCGGATCACGGTGCGGTGTGGTTCGATCGACGGGGCGACGGCACGGTGTCGCTGGCGCTCACGGGGCAGGGGCCGCACGCGCTCTTCGACGCCGATCTCCCCGCGGCCGTCGCACGTCGCGCCCTGCGCGTGCGCGTGCTCGACGGCGCCGGACATGCTACGAGAGCCGGCGCGGAGGTGCGCGTGTACGCGGCCGGCACGAGGCGGCTGCTCGCGCTGCGTCTCGTCGACGCGGGCTCCGGCTATGACGCGCAGAGCGACGCGCCGGTGGCGATCGGGTTACCGCAAAGCGGGCGGGTCGATGTCGAGGTGACCTGGCCGGCCGCAGGCACTCGGCGTGTCGTGCGTCGGCGCGGCGTGCCAGTCGACGCACGCCGGCTGGTCGAGTTACGGGTCCCGTGACGCCCGCCGCGTCTGACCGACGCAGCATCGGGCGGCGTGCCTGGTCTCGCCCTCGACGCCAACCACACCTTCGCACAACTTGAGCTCGTGACCACCCCTCTCGCTCGCCTCACCAATGCCCTCGCTGACCGCTACCGCGTCGACCGCGAACTCGGCGCCGGCGGCATGGCCACCGTCTACCTCGCGCACGACATCAAGCACGAGCGCGAAGTCGCCATCAAGGTGCTACACCCGGATTTGGGCGCCGCACTCGGTGGCGAACGGTTTCTCGCCGAGATCAAGACCACGGCGAAGCTGCAGCATCCGCACATTCTGCCGCTGCTCGACAGTGGCGCGGCCGACGGATTGCTGTATTACGTCATGCCCTTCGTGAAGGGCGAGACGCTCCGCGCGCGTCTCGAGCGCGAGTCGCAGTTGCCACTCGCCGATGCGCTGCTCATTGCCCGCGAAGTCGCGGACGCGCTCGCCGAGGCGCACGGGCAGGGGATCGTGCACCGCGACATCAAGCCGGAGAATATCCTGCTGCAAGGTGGGCACGCGCTCGTCGCCGATTTCGGCATTGCCCTCGCGGTGCAGCAGGCCGGCGGAGCACGCATGACGCAGACCGGCCTCTCGCTCGGTACGCCGCAATACATGGCGCCTGAGCAGGCCATGGGCGACAAAGCCGTCGATCACCGCGCTGACCAGTATGCGCTCGCGGCGGTGACGTACGAAATGCTCACCAGCGAGCCGCCGCACACGGGGACCAATCCGCAGGCCATCGTGGCCAAGCTGCTCACCGAAGCGGTGCGCCCCGCGACGGTGTTGCGTCCATCGGTACCCGCTCACGTGGATGCAGCGCTGCGGCGCGGCCTCGAGAAGCTGCCCGCTGATCGCTTCACCAGTGCCAAGACGTTCGCGGACGCTCTCGGCGACACCTCGACTACCACAACGGTCAGCGGTGTGTCTGTCGCGACGCGGCGCGCGTGGTACGCGCGCCCCCTGCCATACGCCGCCGCGCTCGTCCTCTCGCTGGTCGCCCTCGGCTGGCAGGCGATGCGTGGGAGCGCGACGGCACCCATGAGCCAGGCGCCCGTGCGCTTCGTGGTGAAACCGCCAGCCGACGGGCTCGGCGCCGGACGCGACTTTGCCGCGGCAGTTTCCGGTGATGGCCGACGCATCGCGTTCATGGCACGTAGCGGTAGCACGCGGCGCATTCATGTGCAGGACCTCAACAGTCTGGTCGCCAAGCCGATACCGGGTACGGAGGGCTCGCGCTTCTTTGCGCTGTCGCCAGATGGCAAGGAGTTGATCGTGCAGCTCGCCGCTGGTGGCGCGCGGCGCGTGGTCATTGAGTCCGGAACCATCACCGATATCGTGCTTCCCGAGGGCAGCGCAAAGCTGTTGCCGAGTGGAGTGGCGTGGTCCGGCAAAACGACGGTGCTCTCATTTGGGCGGGTGGCCAATATCGCGCTGCTGCGGGCGGGCGAACCCGTCCGGCTTGTTTCGTTCACTAAGGACGGGAAGCCCTATCCGATCAATGGCATCTCCGCGCTCTCGGCCGATGGGAAGTGGCTCGTGTTTCCTGGCCCGAGTATCGCGGTGGCGCCCGTCGACGGTGGCGAGGTCAAGGAGCTTGGTCTGCCGGCCGATGGGATCGTCGTCGCGCTTCCGGACATGCTGGTCTACCAGGACCTCAGCTTTCAGTTGATGGGCGTGCCCATTGACTGGTCCACGCGCACCGTGGGCTCGCCGAAGCCACTGGAGTCGGGCATTTCCGCGGGCTCACACGCGACACTGTCGCCGTCAGGCACGCTCACGATGCTCACCGGTTCCAGCAACTGGTCGCTCGAGATCGTCGATGAGCGTGGCAACGGCGTACCGATCGGTGAACCGGTCGATCAAAGTCTCACGTTTCCACGACTCTCTCCCGATGGGAAGCGCATTGCCGTCACCGCGTCGGCGCGCGACGGCACATCGCTGAACGTCGGGATCAATATCGTCGACATCGCCGGCGGGACGAGTACGCGCCTCACCAGCGGGATGTACGCCGACCGTCCAGAGTGGACCCCCGATGGCAAGCGGGTTCTCTTTCGTCGCCTGTACGCCGAACGCCGCGAGGAGATCTGGTGGCAACCGTACGATCGGAGTAGCGCGGCCGAACCGCTGCAGACTTACACCGGCGCGGGCGCGCGCTTCATGTCCGAGGGGCTCATCTCCCCCAACGGCGAATTTCTTCTGTACCGTATCCTCGCCGGCGTCTCCGGACGTGACATCTGGTATCGTGCACTCGCGGGTGACACGACCTCCAAAGTCTTTGAGGCGACGCCGGCCGACGAGGTCATGCCGCGCTTCTCCCCGGATGGACGCTGGGTGGCCTACACGTCCAATGAATCGGGGATTGATCAGGTCTTCGTGCGCCCCTTCCCAGGTCCAGGAGGGCGTACGCAAGTCTCGCCCAGTGCGGGTACCGAACCGGTGTGGGCGCCGGACGGTCGTCGTGTGTTCTACTTCAACGGGAGCGACCTCATGGCCGCGAGCTTGAACACCACCAACGGCTTCTCGGTGACCGCTCACGAGCGACTCTTCTCGCCCGACGTAACCCCCGGCGGGATTCACGCCAACTACGACGTCATGAAGGACGGCCGACACTTCCTCATGATCCGCAACCCGGGTGGCACTGGCGACCTGACTGTCGTCCTCAACTGGCTGGACGAGGCCCGCAAACGGATGACGCCTCCGTGACACGCCCGCGGTGTATCGAAACGATATGACCACGCCCTTCGTCCGCCTCGAATTGGCCCTCGCTGACCGCTACCGCGTCGACCGCGAACTCGGCGCCGGCGGCATGGCCACCGTGTATCTCGCGCACGACCTGCGCCACGAGCGCGACGTCGCCATCAAGGTCTTGCATCCGGACTTGGGCGCCGCGCTCGGTGCCGATCGCTTCCTCGCCGAGATCAAGACGACCGCGAAGCTGCAGCATCCGCATATCCTGCCGCTGCTGGACAGCGGCGCAGTCGACGGATTGCTGTACTACGTGATGCCCTATGTGCGCGGCGAAACGCTGCGCAGCCGCCTCGAGCGCGAGAGACAGTTGCCGATCCCCGATGCACTACGCATCGCGCGCGAAGTCGCCGGCGCGCTCGAACACGCGCACAAGCAGGGGATCATTCATCGCGATATCAAGCCCGAGAACATTCTCCTGCAGGATGGCGCGGCGGTCGTGGCCGACTTCGGCATCGCCCTCGCTGTGCAGCAGGCCGGTACGCAACGGCTTACGCAGACCGGCCTGAGCCTCGGCACACCGCAGTACATGAGCCCCGAGCAGGCGATGGGCGAACGCACCATCGATGCGCGCACTGATATCTACGCGCTCGGCGCAGTGACGTACGAGATGCTCACTGGCGAGCCGCCGTTCGCGGGCGCGAGTGTGCAGGCGATCGTGGCGAAGGTGCTCACCGAGCGCCCGGTGCCACTGCGGACGGTGCGAGATACGGTGTCGCTGGACGTGGAAACAGCGGTGCTCCGAGCGCTCGCCAAGTTGCCTGCAGACCGACCGGAGTCAGCCCATGCGTTTGCGCAGGCGCTCGCCCAGGTGTCGGCGACGAACACCGGCGGCGCGCCCGCTCCGTCTCGCGCAACGAGATCACGCGCACGTTGGCTTGGGATCCCTGCCGCCGCCCTCGTCGGCCTTGCCGGTGGATGGGTACTCTTCGCCGGACTGCCCACAGCGCCGTCCGGGGACGCGCTCTCCACCATCACCACCCTCGAGCCACTCGCGGGGGAACGGTGGCGGGACGGCGGCAACGATGCGGCCATCAGCCCTGACGGGCGACGTGCTGCCATCGTCGCCGCCACCAAAGACTGGGACGGTATCCTCATCCGCTCACTCGACAGTGTGGGCAGTCGCTACCTCGCGAACACCGAGGGCGCCCGCTCGCCGTTCTGGTCGCCGGATGGTTCACAACTCGGGTTCTTGGCTGATCGGCAGCTGCAGGTCGTCGATCTTGCTTCCGGCGCTGTGCGCGCATTATGCCCGGCCTCCGTCTCGACGAATCGCGCCAGCTGGGGAGCCGATGACGTGATCCTGTACGTGCCGGAGTTCGATGGCGTGGTCCATCAGGCATCGCCCAGGGCGCCAGCATGCCGGCCGCTCGGGCTGCGGACGGTGCGCGACTCACTGACCGGGGCGCAGGTGGACTTCCTCTCCGACGGGCGCCACTTCGTGCTTTCAAATTCCAACATGGCGTGGCTTGGTCACGTCGGTGAACCGTCCCTGACGCGATTACTCGAGACACAGCTCCGGCGTACTGTCTCGGCCACCGACGATTACCTGCTGTTCAGCGTGCCGAACTCGCCGCCGCTGGACATCGTCGCGCAGCGCGTCGACGTGCAACGCGGCGTCATGGAAGGCTCTCCGCTCCCCTTCATGCGCTATGTGCTGACGCCGGGCGGGCGTTCAGCTATCTCAGTCGCAAAGAACGGCACGATGCTCGTACGCGTGGATCCCGAGATGTTCGGCCACGACAACCGCAGTGGACGGTATGCCCGGTTCACGCGAGATGGAGCGCTGGTGGATTCGCTGCCGACAGAAGGCGGCTTCGGCTATTTTCGTGCGCGCAACGACGGATCCATCACCGTGGGTGGCTTTCGCGTGGTCCGCTGGGATCGGGCATCGCGAGGGTGGACCGAAGCGGTGAAGACACCCACCCCGGCGCGCACCGTGCTGAATCCCGTGTGGTCCCCCGGAGACAGCATGCTCGCCGTGGCGCGGGGCGGGCTGATGACGGATTCCATTGTCGCGATCGATTTGCGCACGGGCAGCGAACGACAGATTGCCGGGTTCCCTGATCGCTCGCGTCGCATCGAACTTACCGACTGGACGACGGACGGTCGCTACATCCTTTTCGAAGCGTCCGGTCAGAACGCGAATCCGCCCAGTGATGCCTGGGTCGCAGATGTGGCCACCGGCAAGATCCGGCAACTGTTCACCGATGCCGGCGACGTCTTCAACATGCGTGTCTCTCCGGATGGTGCTCTGGTCGCGTACGAACTGCTCACCAAGGGGCGCAGCAATGTTTTCGTGCGGCCGTTCCCCGGCCCCGGCGCGCCGGTCCGCATCACCTCCAGCGACGGGCGATCGCCGCGCTGGAGTGGCACGCGCGAACTCATGTTCGTGAGCGGGCGCGAGGTACAGGCCGTTGCACTTGGTGCCGATGGAGCCCCAGGTACACGGCGCACGGTAGTGCCAGCGCCAATGCTAGACGCCCTTCGGGCACGCGACGACATCGCGCTTGACGTCTCGCCCGATGGGCGCCAAGTCGTCATCAGGTACGGTGTCGGGCGCGATGAGCCACTGCTCGTGCTCACCAACTGGAGGGAGCGCCTGCCGAGAGGCCGTTGAGGAGGGCGAGCACGTTGTTCGTGCGATGAGCGTCTCGGGCTGCCTCTCGATGATGCCCCGAGTCGACGGCTCGTGGAGTGATTTTCGGAGATACCCGGTGAGGCATTGGCAGAGATACTCCGCCGCGGCGGCATTCGACGATGGTGGATTGGGGCCATTTGCGTCGATATCTAACCATGGTCATATTGAGATGACCATGCAGAGGGGAGCCCATGCCTCGTCGTACCAATGCTTCGCCAGTCACCGTTTCTGCTAGTGAGTTCAAGGCGACGTGCCTGGAACTCATGGATAAGGTTGCCAGTACTGGCCGCGATCTCGTCATCACCAAACGCGGACACCCGGTTGTACGCGTCTCCGCCATCACAGATGCCGTGCAGTCGCCGTTCGGTTTCATGGTAGGCTCCATCGTGCGTCACGGCGACATCGTCGATGCGGATTCGGACGAATGGAGTCTGTCGGACACGGACCCGCTAAACGAAAAAAGGCGCCGCTGAATGGCCATGCCCCGCAAGAGTGCAGCTCGGGTGGGCCGCGGGCGGACAACCGTGCGCGAGCCGCAGCCTGCCTATCGCGGACTTCCGGCCGTCTGGCGACTGGCCAACACTCCGGAGCGGGAAACGCCGCTGCTGCTCGATACGCACGTGTGGCTCTGGCTCCTCGACGGAACGCCCGGCGCCCTCGATACACGCGTCCAGCGCGCGCTGGATCATGCGGTGTCGCAGCGGCGGGTGTACGTGAGCGATTTCTCTTTCTGGGAGGTGGCCATGCTCGTGTCCAAAGGCCGCCTTGAGCTGGCCGGCGGCGTCGAGTCGTGGCTGGATCGGGCGGCGACGGCGCCGGGCATCACCGTGGCTCCGGTCACGCGGGCAATTCTGGTGCGGAGTACGCAGCTGCCAGGAGAGCCACATGGCGATCCGGCCGATCGCATTCTGCTGGCGTCGGCGCAGGCGCTTGGGGCAGCGTTGCTCACGTGCGACCGGGGCATCATCGACTACGCCGCACGGGTGTCGGGCATTGCCGTGTGCGACGCGCGGTGATCGTTCCGAAGCAGCGGCCATAGGCGCTGGGCATGTTGGGGTGGCCCGTTGCATAATTCATCTCCGATGAGCATCCCTGACCACCTCGCGGCCTCGCTTGCCTCCCGCTATCGCCTCGAGCGCGAGCTCGGCGGAGGCGGGATGGCGCGCGTGTTTGTCGCGACGGAGCTCGCGCTTGGGCGTGAGGTGGTCATCAAGTGCATCGCCGATGACGATGGCTCAACCGCCAGTCGCCAACGGTTCGTGCGCGAGATCGCGATCGCCGCTCGGCTGCAGCATCCCAACATCGTACCGCTGCTGACGGCCGGTGTCGCCGATACACTGTTGTGGTATGCGATGCCACTCGTCCGCGGGCGCAGCCTGCGCGATCGCCTGACCGAGGGGCGCATTCCGGCGGTTCTGGTGCGGCAGTGGCTCGCCGATGTGGCGCGAGCGCTCGCACACGCGCACGAAGCCGGTATCGTGCATCGCGACATCAAGCCGGAGAATGTGCTGCTCTCGGACGATGTGGCGGTGGTGACGGACTTCGGCATCGCCAAGGCCATCGACTCCATGCATGCGCCGGACGCCGGCCTGACGTTGACGCACGCCGGCGCCGGAATCGGCACCCCCGCGTACATGGCGCCCGAGCAGGTGGCGGGCGAATCCCAGGTGGATGCGCGCGCCGACCTCTACGCGTTCGGGCTGCTCGCGTGGGAGCTGTTTCAGGGGCAGCATCCCTACGCCGATGCGCGTACGGCGCAGCAGTTGATGATCGCCCAGCTCACGCAGGTACCTGCCCCCTTGGAGTTGGGCGAGCCACTGCTCGAAGCCACACTCGGCGCGTGCCTCGCGAAGGATCCGGAGGCGCGCCCCGCCTCGGCCCAAACCATCCTGGATGTGCTGCGTGGTGCAGCGGGTAGTGAACAGCGCCCGGTGCTCACCCCGCCCGTGCCGACGCGCATGCCGTCGGTCGCCGTTCTTCCCTTCGCGAACGTTGGCGGCGATGCGAGTTCCGAGTATCTCAGCGACGGCATCACCGACGAGATCCTCGGCACACTCGGTCGCCTCCCGGGCATTCGCGTGGCCAGTCGCGCCAGCTGTTTCGCGTTCAAGGGGCAGGGGCTCTCGTTGCGCCAGATCGCCGAACACCTACAGGTCTCGAGCATCGTCGAAGGCAGCGTCCGCTGCGCCGGTCCGCGCGTTCGGGTGCAGGCCCAGTTGC
>JAIXTI010000149.1 GCA_027484025.1 bacterium | reverse complement strand
TACACACCGTCGCCCCACCCCACACTCTGCCGGTTGGCGCGCTCACCGGTGCCCACCCAGAGGATCTGCGGATTGGGCTGAAAGACCGCCACATCGCCAATGGAGTGCACGGGCGCGTCGAATATCGACGTCCACGTCACGCCGTTATCGGTGGTGCGCCAGAGGCCACCCGTCGCGGCGGCGACGTACATGGTGTACGGGTTCGACTCCACGACATCCATGTCGACGACACGGCCGCTCATGGAGGCGGGGCCGATGGAGCGGAGGCGGAGGCCGTTGACGTCCTCGGCGCGGAAGGCGGCCTGCGCGGAGAGCGCCGGCGCGGCCAGGGTCACCCACAACAGGGCCGTGGCGACCGGTCGAAACAGGGGAGAGATCAGCATGTGGCGAATATGCTGCGTAGCTTTAGAAGCTGCTGGCCGTCACTCACCCTGTTCCTCCCCACCGTGACCTTTACTCCCCGCTTTGGCCGTCATGCCGCCCCGCTGCTGGCGCTGGCGAGCCTGACCGCCGCCTGGGGCACGCCGCTCCATGCGCAGAACCGTCCCGCCGGTGCCAAGTCGGTCCCGTCACGCACGGCACAGCGCCCGGTCTGGTCCGACGAAGGGCCGCTCAAATGGGCACCGCGTCCCACCGAAGGCGCCATCACCGCCAACGATCTGCGCACCCGCCTGTACGGCTTTGCCGACGACTCCATGCTGGGCCGTCGCATTGGCGAACCCGGCAACTACAAAGGCACGAGCTACATCGCCAGTGAGTTCAAGCGGCTGGGGCTCAAGCCGGCGGGCGACAGCGGCACCTTCTATCAAGTCCTTCCGTTCGGGCCCATCGGCTTCGACAGCAGCAGCGCCACGCTCTCCGTGGGCGGGCGCGCGCTCAACGCACGGAAAGACTGGATTCCCACCACGCCGACAGCCGCCAACGGCTTCGGTGGCACCGCTTCCATAAACGGCGTGCCGGCCGTGTATGCCGGTGTGTGGGGTGACTCGGCCGTCATGCTCGACGCCGCCGCCTTTCGCGGCAAGGTGCTGGTCTTCAGCGCCGCGCCGAGCGCCGGACGTGTCGCCGCCAGCAGCGGCGCCCCGGCGAGCTTCGTGAGCTGCGCCGACGTCCCCGACAAGTTCGGCGCCAACGCGTCCATTGCCGAAGAGGCCCGTCAGCGGGCGAACCCCAGTGCGCCCGCTGTTCGCCGCGCGGTCCCGACGGGTGTACGTGATCCGCGCGCGGCTGCCGTCGGTGCCGCCGCCGTGCTCGTCATCGGACTCGACGACATGTCGGCGCAGCAGGTGACCGCCGCTTTTGCGCAGCCCATGGGCATGCGTCCCACGCAGCCGCTCAACGCCAACGCTCCCGCGTCCGCCACCATTTCACGCGCCGCCGCCGAACAGATCTTCGGCAAGCCGGCGACCGCCCTGCGCGTGGGGGACGCGGGCGCCCCGGTCACGGCGAACTTCCGCCACCAGTGGCGGATGTCCGCCACGCCGGCGCGTAACGTGGTGGCCGTACTCCCCGGCAGCGACCCCAAGCTCGCCAGCGAGTACGTGCTCGTGGGCGCGCACAACGATCATGTCGGCGTGAACACCGTGGTCGTCGATCACGACTCGGTGCGCGCGTACAACACGGTCGTGCGCCGTCAGGGCTCCAACGATCCGGTGTGCACTCCCACCGCCGAGCAGCAGCGCAAGATCGACTCGCTCATCAAGGTGGCGCGTGCCGTGCGCGCGCCGCGCCGCGACAGCATCATGAACGGTGCCGACGACGACGGTTCCGGCACGGTGGTGATGCTCGAGATCGCCGAGAAGTTCGCGAAGGAAAAGCCGGCCCGCTCCATCGTCTTCATCTCGCACCAGGGCGAAGAAGGCGGCCTGCTGGGCTCGCGCTGGTTCACCGACAACCCCACCATTCCGCTCACGCAGATTGTCGCGGCGCACAACATGGACATGGTGGGTAAGGGACGCGACTGGCAGGTGAAGTACGGCGGCCCCAACTCGGTGCAGATGCTCGGTGCGCGCCGGCTGTCGCGCGAATTCGGCGACATCATTGACTCCGTGAACGCCAACATCGCCGAGCCCATGGCGATCGACAAAAGCTGGGACGTGCCGGCCAATCCGCTCAATCGCTTCTGCCGCAGCGACCAAGTGAATTACGTCCGTAAGGATATTCCGGTGGTGTATATGTCGCTTGGGTATGCTATCGACTACCACCAGCAGACCGACGAACCGCAGTACATCGACTACGATCATTCAGCGCGCCTGGGACGGTTCGTTCACCAGGTGATGACGGCGGTGGCCAACCGGCCCAACAAGCCCGCGATTGCCGGCCCGGACCCCACCATGCCGACCTGCAACCGCTAAAGCGCCCCACAGCCCAGATTTATCCACACCCCCGCTTTCTGCGACTGCGCAGGAGCGGGGGTTTGGCGTTAGTTTCGCGGTGTGACGATGCCTCCTCTCCAGCAGGCTCAGCGCTCGCGGCACGGCATCGGCAGCAGATTGCGCCGTGTCGCGGTATTCGTGGCGCTCGTCTTTCTCGCGGTCGCGTACGTGCGCGCGCGCGAACGGCAGCTCGCCGAACAGAAACGACTTGGCGAACGGGCGCAGGACAATGCGGCCACGATTTCGCGCTCACTCGATGCTGTCTTGCTGCAGGCGCAAATCCTGTTGCAGTCGGTCGCCTACGTGGTCAATCCGTCGGCGGCGCCGGAGTACAACGACGCGATCCTGCAGTCGCTCTTCGCGAAAACGCCGAAAGGCACGTTTGCCAATTTGTATGTCGTCGATACGCTGGGGCGTAACATCGGCGCCGGCGTGGTACCCGTAGGTGGGCGGAAGACGATCAACCTGTGGAAGCGCGCGTATTTTCAGGCCGCGCTACGCAGCAAGCGGTTTACCGTGGGGACACCGGTTCCATCGCAGACGCTCGCCGGTGCACCATGGGTGGTGCCGTTCATTTTGCCCGTGGTCGATTCCACCACCGGCCGCATTATCGCGTTGACCGGTGCGTCCATGCGCGTCGATTCGCTCGATGCCGTCCGCATTGCCAGACGGCTGCCACCGTTGTCGGTGCTCACGGTACTCGACTCGACCGGCATGGTGCTCATCCGCACGCTCGACGCGAACAAGTGGATTGGCAAGATGTTTCCCAACTATCCACAGCGGGCGGTCAACCTGCAGCCGTTGGGGAGCGATACGGTGGTGCCGAGCGATATCGACCGCATCGACCGCCTCTTCGGTACCGATTCCGTCCGGCGGGTACGGTGGCGCGTGTATGTCGGTATTCCCATTACAGAGGTCTTTGGTCCGTCGCGGCGACAGTTCGTGCAGGACATGCTGCTCGGCCTCATCCTGTCGGCCAGCGTCGTGCTCATCGGGTACTGGCTCACGGAACGGTTCGTCGCGCCCATTGAATCGCTGACACTCGACGCGCGGGCCATTTCCGCCGGCGACATGACGCGACGTTCCACGCTGAACAGCGACGACGAAGTCGGTACGCTGGCACGTGCGTTCAACCAGATGGCTGATGCCATTGTTCAACGCAACGCCGAACTCGCCACCTCTCAGGAACATCTCCGGCAGGTACAGAAGCTCGAAGCGCTCGGCACTTTCGCCGGTGGTATTGCCCACGACTTCAACAATTACCTATCGTCGATCATCGGCCACGCAGATCTGGCCATGGAAGAGCTCGACGGCAACTCGACGGCGCGACTGGAACTGGCGAGCATGCTGACATCCGCGCATCGCGCCGCCGACTTGACCAAACAGATTTTGGTCTTCAGCCGCCGGCAGGTGGTGACACCCATCGACCTCGACGTCAACGCCACCTTGCGCTCCATGCAGCGCTTGCTGGTGCGCCTGCTCGGGGAAAACATCGCGTTTCGCACCGAATTCGCGTCGCGACTTGGCAGCGTGCACATCGATCAAGGCCAGTTCGAGCAGATCGTCGTCAACCTCACCGCCAACGCGCGCGATGCGATGCCGCAGGGTGGGCGCTTCGTGCTGCGCACGTCGCGATGCACCGTCGACGGCATCGACTTCATCCGCATCGACGCGGAAGATTCCGGGAGTGGCGTGCCGCCCGAGTTGCGCACACGGATTTTCGAGCCGTTCTTCACCACGAAGGACCGTAGTCATGGGACGGGACTTGGCCTGTCCATCGTGCACGGAATCCTCGGTGCGGCCGGCGGTTCTGTCGAGGTGGACGAGCGCCACACCGAGGGGGCGCGCTTTACGGTGCTGCTCCCCGAAGGCCCGCCAGTGGAAGCACCGGCACCGGTGGCAGGATTCGTCCCGCCGCAGGGGCACGCCGAGCGCATTCTGTTGGTCGATGACGACGCCGGCGTATTGCTGGTGGCTGAGCGACTGCTGCGACGCGGTGGGTATCAGGTGGAAACGGCGCCCGACGGCGCGCACGCGTTGCAGCAGCTTGCGCAGGCATCGTTTGACCTGCTCATCTCCGACGTGGTCATGCCGGGAGTCAGCGGCCCGCAGCTGGTGCAAGAAGCCATGAATCGCCACGGCGCCATGCGCGTGCTATTCATCAGCGGGTATCCCGACGATGATCTGCTGCCGTACGAAGTAGCCTCCATGAACGCTGGCTTCTTGGGCAAGCCGTTCACCAGAGACAGTCTGCTGCGAAAAGTCCGGGACATGCTCGACGCGCCTGTCGCGTAACGGGCCGCGCGCGTGAGGAGTTGGGCGCATGGCGTCCTGCCGTCGTGCCGTCCCGGGCTCTACCTTGCGGGGTATGATGCGCATCGCACTGAGAAGTGAGCACCGGACGCGCGCGGTGAGCCTGCTATTGCTGCTCCTCGCGGCGTGCGCTGAACCCGCCCCGGTGGAGCCGGCAGTCGACCCGGCGCCAGTGGTGGTCGCCGGGCGCTTTGCCACACTGACGGTGACGACGGCCGGCAGCGCGCCCGTGACATCGCGCGAGACCTATTTGAACGGCACCTGGCGCCTGCACAGCGCCGACTCGGTGCTGCTCAAGGAAGGAACGCTGGAGATCCGCGGTCGCGGCAACTCGACGTGGTCGATGCCCAAGAAGCCTTACCGGCTGCGGCTTACGTCGGCCACCGACCTGCTCGGCATGCCCG
>JAIXTI010000118.1 GCA_027484025.1 bacterium | reverse complement strand
TGCCCGTGATCGACGGCGTGCTCTCGGCGCTCCCGTTCCATGCGGCGGGGGTGCCGGTGAGTGTCCATGTCGCGGGCGCAATCGTGAGCGGGATGAACGCGCGCTCTGACAACACGAACGCGCCAGCGGGGACCGACGGCAGCCCGCCCGAGACCGCGAGCGTGCCTCCCGGCGCCGTGCTGGCCGTCGTGGTGCCGCTGCCTTCCACAGACTCCACGCGGAACGTGTTGATCGTCCCCACGAGCGGGATCGTGATCGTGGTTGGGACTGCCCATTCCGCCGCGAACTGCACCGCCGCCCCGCTCGGAATCGTGAGCGTCGAATCGTTGACGAACGTGCCGCCGCCAGATCCTGCCAGTGTGACGCCGGGGGCGACGGTCTTTTGCAGCACATCCCCCGACGCGAGTTGCGGCGTCGCGGTCAGTGCCCGCAGCGCCAGCGAGGACGCCCCCGCGCTGTTCGTGCCGTTCGTCGTCACCGTGCCCACATCGACGCCCGCCCGACGCCATGCCAGCAGTGTGCCATCGGCCAGCGTGGACGGCAGCGTGGAGCCGAGCGAGACGGTCGCCGTGCCGGTCGCGCTGGTGGTCACGTTGGCGTTGCCTGCCACCTCGGTCCCTGACACGAGCAACGCATCCCCGAGACGAATGACGGCGTTGCCGTTGGCATCGACGGCGCTATCGACGGGAACCGACGTGGCGCCACCAGCAACCGCGCCGTTCGCCGAGAGCACGAGCCGCACGGGATCATCACGCCGGAAGATGTCGGCGCCGCCCGCACTCGGGTTGACGCGCTGCCATGCCCCGAGCGCGTTCCGCAGCGCGGGATCGGTGATGCGGTTGCCACGCATCTGCGGGACGGCCGACGTGACCGACTGCACCACGCGGTCGCGCAACGCCACCCCTGCGGGCGACGGCACCTCATTGGGCAGCGCGCCATCGGCCGTAGACCACAGCGCCGCCAAGCCGCCGACGACGAGCCCGTCCACGCTCGCGACTTGCACCGACGAATCCGATGCGCGGGAATCGGTGATCGCCGCCGGCAACCCATCGTTCGGGCGCAACCACCAGCCGTTGCACTGGTCATCTTCGCGGATCACCTCGGGGCCGTTCGTCGGGTCGGTCAGGCGCACCCAAAACGGTCCCGTGCCGGTGATCGCCGCGACGGTCCACCACGTTTCGCCGAGCGCTTCGCCGTTCGCGCCGCGTGGCTCCACTACCGTCGCGCCGCTGACGAGATCCTCGGTCTGTTCGATGGTGTCCACCGTGACGCCAGGAGCGAGTAGCACGGTCGCATTGCCCAACGTCGCCGGATCACGGAGGTCGAGCTGATACGCCGCGTCCCCGAGCCGCGTGAACACGAAGCGATAGCCGGTCGCCTTTTCGATGGCGTCGAGCAGTTGCCCGCGTGACCACTGCGCGATCTCGCCGAGCGCGATCGTGCCGCCGAAATCGTTCGCGCCCTGCGTCACCCACGCGAGGTTATCAACCGCGAGGTTCGTAAAGAAGTACGTCCGCAAAATCTCGGCCGGCGTCAGCGCGGGGAGCGTAAAGCGCGTGGTCGCGGAGCCAAAGCGGTTGATGGTGCGAATGGTGCCACGGAGCGCGATGGCCTGCCGGATCGTGCCGCCTTGCACGGTCACGGTATCCAGTGCGCGCCCGTCGCCCTTCGTCACGGTCAGGATCGGCCACTCGCTGACGCCACGGCGCGGGTGGTTTATCCAGAGCCACGCGCCCGCGCGAATCTGTGCTTGCTCGGCCACGGCGCGGGCAATCGTGAGCTGCGGCCCCTGTGCGCCGCTGGTGGCTTCGGTGACGCGTCCGCTGGTGATCTGTGCCAACGGACCGAGCGCGACGGCGCCCGACTGGCAGCGCGGGCCGGTCCATGCTTGCAGAATCGCCATCAGCCGAGCACCGGCCGTTCACCACGTTCCAGCGCGGCCATCCGGCGCATCGCTTCGAGCTTCGCGTCGGTGGCGTCGATCTGTCCAGCGGTGACGGCGATGAGCGTGTCTACCTTGCCGTTCAGCGTGCGGAGCTCGGCGTAGCTGCCTTCCGTCGCCACCGCAATCCGCTCGTGAATGGCGGTGTGTCCCGTGAGGATCGTGCCGATGTTTGTGTTCATGGCGCCGATCACGGCTTGGATGGTTTCGGTGGGGGCACTCACCGTGCCGCTGCCGATGCCCGTGGGGACGGTGATGTCGCCGCCGCCCGTGCTTCCAGATCCGCTCCCTGAGCCGTTAGGAGAGAACAAGTCAAGCAACTCGTTGAGCAGTGACTGAAACTGCGAGCCGGTTAGCTTCCCGAACTGCGATTGTGCAATTCCGCCGTTGTTCAAGAGCGTACGCAAATCAAACAGTTTGTTAAACGCGCTCTGCGGGTCGCTCAAGTCGATGCCACCGAGCGCTGAGACATTCCCGACATCTCGAAGGTATGTCAGCAAATCTTTGCCAGACTGGACACCCTCGCTCCTCCCGATGCGCTGCGTATCGCGGAAGAATTGCAATTGGTCGGTGAAGCTCTGCCCGATCTTTCCGGCGCCCGTATTCGTCAGCGCTTCCATCAACTGACGAAGCGCGACAAAATCGTTGATCTTGCCGTTCCTGAAAAGGCCCTTGATGCCGAACTCTTCGGCGACGGCTTCAAGGTCACG
>JAIXTI010000135.1 GCA_027484025.1 bacterium | reverse complement strand
TCCCTTTGCTCCCAATCGCCTTGGTGAGCTGGATGAGCACGAGGAAGAACACCGTCGTCGCCAGACTCACGGCAATGCCGTACGCCGCCCCGCCACGCTGCGAGCTCGTCGCCAGCGGCGCCCCGAACAGCGCAATGATGAGGCAGGTGACCGGAATGGCGATCTTGAGCATCCGCTCGACCTTGAGGTTGTTCACGTCGGCGCCCGATCGCTCGAGCGCCTTGATGTACGTGGACAGTTCGGCAAAGCGCATCTCTTCCGGTTCGCGCGCGCTCGCCCGCAGCTCCCGCGGCGTTTCCTTGAGACGGCGGTCCATCAGCGAATCGAAGCTGAACGCCAAGTCGGCCGTTTCATTGGGGATGACGTGCACGACGCCCGACTGCAGGCTCCAGCCGCGCTTGTCGTTCCAGTCACCACGCTTCGCCGAAATGAGCAGGCCGGGGCGCTTTGCGCTCCCACGCTCTTCGATCTCGATGTCGTTGACGTACTTGTCACGGACATTGAGCGTATACACGCGGTACACCCGTCCCTGATCACTCGGGAAGACGAAGTTGTACCGGTCGTCTTCCGCACTCGGCGCCTTACCCGCGAGCAGCTTGATGCGCTCCGCATTGGCTGGCGGCGCCACTTCACTGAACACCAGATCGAGCCCCATCGCCAGCGACGCCATGACGAGAATGGGGGCAATGAACCGGTAGAAGCTGATGCCGGACGCCTTCGCCGCCGTAATCTCGGAATAGCGTGTGAAGGTGCCGATGGAGAAGACCGTCGCGAACAGCACCGCCGCCGGCAGGATCATGAACAGCGTATCGGGAATCCAATACAGATAGCTGAGCGCCAGCGCCTGCGCGCCCAGCTTCTTCTCCTGATACTTGCGGAGGTTGTCGACCAGGTCGATCACGAAGACGAGCACGGGGAAGCCCATGATCGTCACCATGAAAATGCGCGTGAACTCGCCGGCGATATAGCGGTCGAGTGGCGTGATGAAACGACGGCTCATACGGCGGCCGCCTTGCTCATCTGCTTGCGCGCCTTCCGGTCGGCCAGCCAGTCACGCAGGCCGCCACCGCGCGATGTGTCGGTGGTGGTCTCCACGCGCCAGAGCAAGGCGATGCCGGCAAGTGAGAAGACGACGTTGGCGATCCACATGGCCACGTACGCGGGCAGCTTCCCCTTGTCGGCCAGCGCTTCGCCGCCCATGAGGCAGACGTAGTACAACCCGAACACCACGATGCTCACCCCGATCGTGACCCCCACGCCGCCGCGCGGAAAGCGCAGGGCGATTGGCGGGCCGAAGAGCACGAATACCAGGCAAGCGAACGACAGCGCGAACTTCTTGTGAATCTCCACCGCGAGACCGTCGAGCACTTCACGCTCAGCCAGCAGCTGCTGTTGCGCCGCGTTCATCGCCGCGGCGAACACCGTCATGGTGTCCTGCGTCGCGACCGGCGGCACTGGTGGGGCGGGCGGCGGTACCACGCCTGCCGACGGGGCCACCGCGGGCTGCGCCGGCGGTGTTACGGCGACACCCCCGCTATCCGGCACGGCGATCTGCGCGCCGCCCGTCTGCGGACTGCCCGTCTGCGGAGTGCCCGCCTGCGCTTTGGCCTTCTTGGGGAGCAGCACGCGCTCGAGGCCGCCCAGCAGTGTTTCGCAATAGAACGTGG
Organism: bacterium; assembly: GCA_027484025.1. GTDB lineage: Bacteria > Gemmatimonadota > Gemmatimonadetes > Gemmatimonadales > Gemmatimonadaceae > Gemmatimonas. The sequence continues at coordinate 10,911 of JAIXTI010000135.1, read as the reverse complement.
ACAGCACTTCCTTCTTGGGGCGGTCGCGACTCACCCTCACCATTGCGCCTTTACCTTGAATGCGCGCGGCGTAGTTCATGAAATCGTTGCGCAGCCGCGTGAAATCCTTCGCCTTCTGCATGTACGTCTCATGCATCTGGCACACCGTCTGTTCGCGGTCACCGCGATAGCCGTCTTCTCTGGTCGCCTCGAACTGCTTGACGATGCCGCGCAATTGTACGGTCTGCGTTTTGAAGAAGCCGCGTTGCAGTTTGCGCGGATCACCGCGCACGAACTCCTGCGCGTAGCCGTCGTACAATTGCAGTTGCAGATTCTCCCCGGCTCCGTCCAGCAGAAAGAGTCCGCTGTCGGCGTAAATCGTCTGGCGCTCCGGCCCCTTCCGCAAATCGTAGATTGTGACATCGTACATGCGGTTGGTCGATGCGTTCACCCGCGCGACGCGCAGAAAGAATTGATCGGTGATGGGGTTCATCACCTGTTCCTTCAGCGCGAGTGTGGGACGGGTCTTGGCGATATCGTTGTTGAGGATGCGCAGTTCATGATTCGTGCGTGGCAACAGCTGGTCGTTGAACCAGACCATGAACAGCGACAGCCCCAGCGCGCAGAGCAGCACTGGCGCCATGAGGGAGCGTACCCGCACGCCGCTCGCCTTGAAGGCGGTGATCTCATGCTCCGCCGCCATGCGGCCGAACGCATAGAGCGTGGCCACCAGCACGGCCATGGGGAGCGTCATGGCGATGGTGAACGGCAGGGACAGCACGAAAAACTTGCCGATGGCGCCCCAGGGCAGGCCTTTGCCGGCAAGATTGGCGAGCTGGCGCGCGACGTACTGCAGCATGAGCAGCGACGTCAGGGCCGACAGGGCGAACACGAGGGGACCCACGTGCTCGCGGATGACATAGCGGGTAAGGAGCTTCACGACGTAAATTCCCAGTTCACCACCCGCTTTATCAAGGGCGCGACGCCTCGGATGTTGGCGTGACGGGCCTATTGTACGAGACCGGAGGCTGGTCTCACGGGCAGACGCCCGGCGGGAATCCCGTTGTACCCCACGGCCGGAGTTCGGTGCGCAGGTTGTTCAAGGCGGTATGTCTGACCGCAGCGGCCATCGGAAGCCTGTACGGGTCCCCGCTGGCCGCCCAGGACACCACCCCCCGCTCACCCCTCCCCCCAGCGGCGCGGCTGCTGCGCGATTCCCTCGTGCTGCGGGTCGGCCGGCGCCCGGGAGCCCTCGACCGGTCCCAGGCCATCCGCCCCGACCCGGTGGCGGTCGGCGACCGCGCCGTCATCGCCGCCACCCGCCTGCGGGTGCAGCGCCTCGCGGCCCGCTGGGAGCGCACCGTCGTGGCGGCCAACCTCGCGTCCCTCGCGCCGGCCGAGTCCACGGCGGCCGATCGTCCGGTCGCGCCGACGAACACCGGCCCCACACCCGGGGCGCTCGTCCCATTGCTCCCGTCCCGAGAAGCCTCGGGGGCCAATCCCCCGGCCGCCGGCGCGAACGACTTCCTCGCGGATATTGGCAACCTCGGGATCTCGCTGCAGTCTCGTTTGGAGTCGAAGGTGCAGCGCAGTCGCAATGAACGGTGCACCACGGCGCAGCTCACCATCGTGGGCAACAACTGCTCGGGCATTTTTCAGCCGGCCTTCGACTTCCAGTTCAACGTGCGCTCCGGGGGCGTGGTCGCCGACCGCGTCTTCGTGAATGTCGACTACGACTCCCAGCGCGAGTTCGACGCCTCCAACAACATCTCGGTCCGCTATCAGGGCAAGACCGACGAAGTACTGCAGGCGCTCGAAGTGGGCAACGTCACCTTTCAGCCCCCCGCTTCACGCTTCCTCACCTCCGGCATTCCGTCGGGCAACTACGGCGTGCAGGCCACGGGCCAGCTGGGGCCCATGCGCTTCACGTCCATTGTGGCGCAGCAACGGGGCAATGTCTCCAAGGACAATGTCTTCACGGTGGGCGAACGCACGCAGCAGCAGGTCGATCGCGTCATCGAAGACATCCAGATCGAAACGCGGCGCTTCTTCTTCACCATCGATCCGCGCCAGCTGCCGGGCTATCCGAATGTCGATCTGCTCAACCGGCAGCAGATGCAGCAGCTGGCCTCCGCGCTCCCCGATTCCATCCGGCCGGTGCGCTTGTATGTGTACCGGCAGCTGATCAGCGCCGCCAACCAGAACCCGCGGGCGCCGCAGTTCTCAGTGCGCGGCGCGCGCAACAGCTCCCGGCAGATTTACGAAGTGTTGCGCGAGAACGTCGACTACTACGTCGACCCCTCCATGCTCTGGATTGCGCTCGTCCGGCCGCTCAATCTCAATAACGAACGGCTCGCCGTCGCGTACGCGGTGAACGTCGACGGGCAGGCGGGGCGCAATCCCAACACCGGCGGTACCCCCGACATCGAATTCACCCCGCAGCCGCAGTTTGCCAACCTGCTGTGGGAACCCGAGCTGCAGCCCGACAACCCCGCGTACTTCTTTCGCGAGATCAAGTCGGTCTACCGACTTGGCGGCGAAGACGTGCTGCGGGAGTCGATCGCCATGAAACTGGTTACGGGTACGTCGGGCGATCAGGAAAAGCCCATCGACCCGTCGCGCGGCGAAACGTATCTCCAGCTGTTCGGACTCTCGCAGCCCACCAACTCGGCGAGCTTCGACGTCGAAAATCGCGTCTGGCCGCGGCCCAACGATCCCAACTTCCGCGCCAACTTCTCCGGCGGCGGACAGCAGAAGCTCATCCCCGACTACTTCGTCTTTTTCCCGTCGGTGCAGCCGTTCGCGCGCGTCGGTCTGGCGCAGCCAGCGGCGAATCCCGCCAACGACACGCTGTATCGCTACCCCAACGAGTACCTGTATTCGGCGCAGCGCCCGCAGGCCATTTACCGCATGGCGGTGAGTTTCCAGTCCGAGGGCGGTGGCAACAGCCAATCCATCCGGCTCTCCACCATTCAAGTCCGTCCCAACTCGGAACGCGTTGTCGTCGAAGGGCTCTCGCTCGTGAAGGAGAAGGACTACACGATCGACTACGATCTGGGGCTCATCACCTTCAATCGCCCCGACACGCTCTTCTCGCGTCCTCGACAGGTGTCGGTGCGCTACGAAGAAAATCCGCTCTTCGCAGCGGCGCCCACCACCATTCTCGGGTTTGCGTCACAGTTCCCCCTCGAGAACGGCCAGATCGCCTTCACGGCCATCTCGCAGCAGCAACGCTCGTCGCTCAACCGACCGCCGCTCGGTTTCGAACCGGTCGGCTCGCTGGTGGCGGGTGTGACGGCCAACATGCAATGGGACGCCACGGCCATCAGTTCGCTGCTGCGCAAGATTCCCGGGACTCCCGCCACGTCGCGCTCACGCATTGCGGTGCAGGGTGAGTTCGCGATGAGCAAGCCGCAGCCCAATGCGGCCGGTCAGGCGTACATCGAAAGCTTCGAAGGCGAGGCCGAACGACAGCTCCCCATGTCGGAGGCGGCCTGGTACTACGGGTCGCGCCCCGCCCTCGGCAACACGCTCGCCAGCGTCGGCAGCAGCGTCTTTTCGCTCAACCGCGCCACCACGCTGGCGTTTCAGAACAACGGCGTCGATGTCGCCGGCAACTTCGTGCAGTTCAACATTCAGCAGATCGATCCGGCGGTGCGCATTGTGGGCGGCGGTGTGCTGCCATCGGAGCAGCTGCTGTGGATGACGTTGTACCCGCTCAAGACCGGCGGCATCTTCGACTTCACGCCCGGCTCCTCCACGCGGCGCTTTGCATGGACCGTGGGCGACAATAGTCAACTCGGGGCCACGCCCACCGGCCGCCGGTGGCGCTCCATGCGCAGTGTACTGAGCCCCAGCGGCGCCGACCTCTCGCGCATTGAAAACATCGAGTTCTTCGCGCTCGTACGCAGCGAAGATACGAAGGTGCGCCGCAATCCCACGCTGATCTTCGACTTCGGTGACATCAGCGAAAACAGCGTGGCTTTCGCGCCGGAAACGCTTACGGTCAACGCGCCGCTCCGTCCCGGTCTGCCGGTGGACAGTACCTATCGCGGCAAGCGGCTCGTGGGGTACAACCGGCTCGACTCCGAACGGGATCCGCTCTCGCGTGCCTTCAACGCCCTCGAGAACGACCGTGGCGTCGCCGGTGACGTGGCCGATACGCTGGTAGTCGTCAACCGCACAGGCGCGACGCCGGTCATCACCACGCAGAACCGGGTGCCCATCTGCACGCAGTCGCTGCAGGTGGTGCAGGTCCTTGGCGATAGCCGTGCCAACTGCACCGTGCGCAACAACCGGCTCGACGAAGAAGACATCGATCTCGATGGCCAGCTCAATCTCGATGCCAACGCCGGCGAGCAGGAGCAGCTCAAGCGTTTCGTCGTCGACCTTGGCGACAAGCGGAACTGGACGCGCGTGGGGCGCTGCTACCAGCAGCGCGATTCGACGTCGGCGGGGGTGACCAGCGATTCCCTCTGCTGGGTGCAGGTGAAGCTCAACTGGCGCGCCCCGGCCGAAGAGATCAACAATCCCAATGACCGTCGCATGCGCGCGATGCGCCTCACGATGGTGTCGAGTGGCGCCGCGGCCGACGACGAATTCAGTCGCATCGCGCTGGCGCGTATGCGTCTGGTGGGCGCGCCGTGGCTCAAGCGCGGGGGCGAACCACTGTCGGGGCTCGCGGGTGACTCCTCGGGTACGTTAGGCGGCTACGTGGTCGCCAGCGTGGTGGGCACGCTCGACTCCACCGCGGCTGTACCGTACACGGCGCCTCCCGGGGTGGCCGAAGCGCCGGAGAATCGGCAGTCGGGGTACGAGAACCAGCGCATTCAGGTGAACGAGCGGGCGCTGCGCCTGCAGACCGGTTTGCCCGGCCGGCAGTTCCGCACCTACGACCGCGCCGAAGCGTTCTTCCGCTTCCCCGAAGGCACCAAGACCTTCATGGGCTATCGCACGCTGCGCCTCTGGATGCGCGGACGCGGCAACGGGTGGGGCGAAAACGGAGAGCTCAACGGCTATGTGAAGATTGGCCGCGATGAGCACAACTTCTACATGTATCGGACACCGGTGAACGCCGGCGCAAGTCAGAGCAGCTGGCTCCCGGAAGTGCGCGTCGATCTTTCGCGCTTTCAGGCGTTGCGCGCCCGTCTCGAGAACGCGTTCCTCACCGGCAGCGCCGACTCTGTACAGTGTTCGGGCGCCGATCTCGAACTCATCAAGCGCTCCGGAAAGCCGCGCGGACTCGCCGTCCGGCGCTATGCCGTTTGCGAAGACGGCTACATCGTGTACAGCGCCGACCCGGCGGTGACGCCCCCCAATCTCGCCGGTGTGCAGGAACTCGCGGTCGGCATGGTGCGTGTCGACAGCATTGCGCGTGGCGGTTCGGGGATCATGAATGGCGATACGCTCGAACTGTGGGTGAACGACGTGCGGCTTACCGATGTCGTGGACGACATTGGCTTTGCCGGTGAAGTGGGTGTGAGCATGAATGCAGGAGAGCTCGCTGACTTCCGCCTGAATCTCAGTCGACGCGACCCCAACTTCCGCCAGCTCAACGAAACGCCGTCGTTCCTCACGTCGAGCGGTGTCTCCGTTGGCACCACGTTGCACCTCGAGCGCATGCTGCCGTCGCGGTTGGGTATCGCGCTGCCACTCACCGTCGATTACGCATCGAGCGGTGTGGAGCAGCTCTTCATCAACCGCACCGACGTGCGCGCCGATGGCATCAACGGTCTGCGCAATCCGCGTGACCGGCGCGTGAACTATTCACTGGCGCTGCGCCGCATCGCGCCGCTGGAACGCGGATGGTATGCGCCGCTGGTGAACGGACTGGCCCTCAACGGTACGTGGTCGACAGCCGGTTCACAGAGTGCCTTCCAGGAGCTGAGCAGCAACGCCTATGCGTTGAGCGGCGGTCTCAATCTGGCCAGCGACGTACGAGAGGGGAGACTGCCACGCGTGGTCGATGCGCTTTTCCGTCTGCTTCCAGAACGATTGCGACGTGCCGACGCCGTGCGCTCGTTCCGCGAACAGCGTATTCGCTGGGCACCCACAGCTTTCCGGCTCAGCAGCTCACTCGCACGCAACTCCAACTCGACCACGTCGTTCACCAAGGCGGCAGCCTCGCTTACCGACACGGGACAGGTGACATCGGGGCTCACGCACTTCTGGCAGAACAACGCGGCGCTCGAATTCCGTCCAACGCCCACGCTCTCCGGTAGCGTGCAGGCGCGGCAACTGCTCGACTTGCGTGACTACCGCTCTGCCGAAGCGCGCCCCGACAGCACCGATCGCGGACAGGCGGCGTTCGCCGAACGGCTGTCGCTGCTGGGGAGCAACCTCGGTCTCGAGCGCGAGCGCACGCTCACGTCAGCGATCAACTTCGCGCCCGTGATGGCGGCGTGGCTGCGACCGCGCATCGATTTCACCAGCAACTTCACGCTCAGCAAAGACCCCAATGCGCGTGTGTTGCTGCGCGAGCAGGACACCACCGGCGCGTACCGGTTGCCCAAGCGATTGGGCGCGGCGCAATCGTTGAACCTCGGGACGACGCTCGACATCGGGCGCTTCACCACGGCGCGCACGCGTGACCGTTCGTTCTTGCGGCGATTCGGCACGATCTTCGCGCCCCTCGACCTGCAGTGGCAGCAGAGTTTCACGTCCAACTACGACAACACGGCATTCATCCCCGGCTACGGGTACCAGTTCGGTCTTGGTGGCGTCGACATGTTCCGCGGCACCAACGGACGACTCGCCACCACGGCGGGCCGATTGCGTCGCGGCTCGGTCTCCGGTGCGCTCAACTTGCCCTTTTCGCTCACGGTGCAGTCACGCGCCGAAAACGGCACCACCGAAACGTGGACCCGCCGCACGCTCGACGGCTTCCAGGCGGTCATCACCAGTACCCAGATCACGCGCCCCGATTTCACCGTGCGCTGGAGCTGGCGCCCCGTCCGTCTCAAGAAGGTCATTTCGCTGCTCAACCTGAACGGCCGGTACGTCATATCCGAGCAGGAAACCACCATCCCCAACGAGACAGGTGGACTCGCCGACCGCAGCCGCCTCATCGCCCGCAGCCAGCCGCTCTCGGGGACCATCACGTGGGCCTTCCTCGGCAACCTGGCCACGAATGCCTCGGTTGACCGAACACGGCGGGAGGAGCTGCGCCCCGGCGCCGTCACGTTGGGCGACACACGCCGCGTGTCGTTCGATGTCGCCCGCACCTTCCGTCTCCCGAAGAAGTGGAACACGCGCAACGGCACCATGCGCTCCTCCATTTCCTATCAGAGCGAAGAAAACTCCACCATCGTGAACGGCACCTCGGTAAGCGCGCCCGATGGAGACCCGGTGACGTCGCAGTCGAGCGTGCTCACCAATAACGGCCGCCGTGCGTTCAACCTGAACGCCAATACCGACCTCACCGAACTCGTGAGCTTCACGCTCACCGGCAGCCGCGTGCTCAACTTCGATCGCAACTTCAACCGCCAAACCTCCAACATCATCTTCTCGGCGGTGCTCCAGCTGCGCTTCTTTGCCGGCGACATGCGCTGACGTGGTGGCTGGCGTGGGTTGAACAGCTCTCACAGAGACATCCGAGGCACAGAGGGCACAGAGAAGTGCGTACCAGCACGAGCCTCGTACAACACCTCTGTGAGCTCTGTGCCTCGGATGTCTCTGTGAGAGCTGTTCACCGATATCCCCTCCAGCGCGACGTCGTCGCGTCGCCATGACCCAACCGCCGTAATCGCGGTACCGCACCAAATACCAAGGCGCACTATGCTGCGCCCATGGCCACCAAACAGGAACGCCTCGCGCTGTCATTTCTCACCGGGCTCGCTCTCACCGCGGTCGCGGTGCGCGCCGTTGGGGTGCAGCGGTTCGAGGCCGAAGTGGCCGAGGCCACCGGAACGGCCGGGCAGGTCGGAGTGGCCAACCGCGCGTTGGCGTCCCAAATCGCCGCCGTCGATTCCGCGCGCAGGAATCCCAAGAAGCGGAAAACCAAAGCGGCACCCCGGTCGTCAAGTCAGAAGGGACGAGCGCCGACACTCGAAAAGGAAGTGGCGCCGACGCCTCCCCCCCGCGTGGACGTGAACGCTGCGACCGCGCAAGAGCTCGAGCAGCTCCCCCGCGTCGGTCCCGCGCTCGCGAAGCGCATTGTGGAGTGGCGTGAACGTCACGGCCCGTTCAACAGCCCCGACGACCTCCGTCACGTGCGCGGCATCGGTCCGTCCACCGTTCGGTTGCTGGACTCGCTGGTGACGTTTTCCGGGCGGCACCGTCCATTACACAGTGAGGGAGCCCCCTCGCTGGAATATCACCCAAAGACCGTGTTCTGACGGAAATCAGGTCCTATGGCTGCTCCCGCTGCTCCGCTGTCCGGTCGCGCTTCCGAGCGCATCGGCGACCTCCTATTGAAAGAGGGGTTGCTGACCAAAGAAACGCTTGCGAAGGCACTCCAGGAGCAGGCCAATAATCCCGGTCAGCGCCTTGGGCTGACCGTCGTCAAAATGGGTCTCGTTCCCGAGACCGAAGTCGTGCGTATGCTCGCACGCCAATTCCGCATGCCCGCTGTCGACCTTGCACGCTTCGAGGTCGATACCCGCCTGCTCAAGCTCATTCCGGCAGAGTTGGCGTCCAAGCACACCGTGCTGCCCCTCAAGCGCGACGGGCGGCAACTCACGGTCGCCATCGCCGACCCGACTTCCATGTCGGTCGTCGACGACCTCAAGTTCATCACCCGCTACGACATCATCCCGGTGCTCGCCGGTGAGTACTCGATGCGTGCGGCCATTGAAAAGCATTACGAGGCCAATGAAATCCACATGCAGTCCCTGCTGCAGGACATCGCCGCGCAGGACGAAGAAGATGTGGAAATCCTCGAAAGTCAGGACGACAATACCGAAAGTGCGATGGCCGCGCAGATGGACGAAGCGCCGGTCGTCAAACTCATCAATGCCATTCTTGTCGACGCCGTGAATAAGGGGGCCTCGGACATTCACTTCGAATGCTTCGAGCATGAACTGCGTGTGCGCTACCGTATTGACGGGGCGCTCGCCGAAGTGATGAAGCCGCCCCTCAAAATGCGCGCGGCGCTCATTTCGCGTTTCAAGATCATGGCGTCGCTCAACATCGCCGAACGCCGCGTGCCGCAGGACGGTCGTATCAAGCTGAAAGTCGGCAAGAAGGTCATCGACTTCCGCGTGAGCACCCTCCCCACGCTCTTCGGCGAAAAGGTCGTGCTCCGAATTCTCGACAAGGGCAACCTCACGCTCGACCTCGAGAAGTTCGGCATCGAACCGCGCGCCGAACGAGAGCTCATGGAGGCCATTTCCAACCCGTACGGCATGGTGCTCGTCACGGGCCCCACGGGCTCTGGCAAGACCACCACGCTCTACTCGGCGCTCTCCAAGATCAACACCGGCGACACGAACATCATGACCGCCGAAGATCCCGTGGAGTACAACCTCTACGGCATCAACCAGGTGTTGGTACGCACCGAAATCGGCATGACCTTCGCCGCCGCGCTGAAGGCGTTCCTCCGGCAAGACCCCAACGTCATCATGCTCGGCGAAATCCGAGACCTCGAGACCGGCGGCATTGCCATCAAGGCCGCGCTCACGGGGCACATGGTGCTCAGTACGCTGCACACGAACTCCGCCCCGGAAACCATCGTCCGCCTGCTGGACATGGGGCTCGAGCCGTTCAACGTGGCGTCGGCGCTCAATCTCATTCTGGCGCAGCGTCTTGTTCGCCGCATTTGCAGCAAGTGCAAGGTGAAGTACGTGCCGGACATCGCGGAGCTCGCCGGCGCCAAGGTGAAGCCCGACACCACGCTGCGTTCACTCCGCTTCACCACCGAAGCGCTCGACAACGCCCGCGCGCGCGCGACGCCGGACGCCATGCCGTTCCTCTCCAAGCTGACACTCGATACCACCATCGAGGAGCTTCCCTTCTTCAAGGGACATGGCTGCGACGCGTGTGGCGGCACCGGGCTCAAGGGACGTCAGGGTCTGTACGAGGTCATGTTCATGACCCCGACGCTCAAGAAGCTCGTCATGCAGAACTCCGATGTGCAGGTCATCCGCGATTCGGCGATCGACGAAGGCATGCTCAGTCTGCGCATGGACGGCTGGCTCAAGGTCCTCAAGGGGGTCACCACCCTCGACCAGGTCATCCGTGAAACGTCCGTGTAGGAATCTGTGACACTGCCGTTTCCTGTCGCTCCCAGACTCGTCCAGCCTTCGGAACGCGAATGCGCGCCGAGCCACCTCCTGTGATCCTATGACCGCTCCCGCACAGTCACCTGTCTCACTCCGCACGCTGCTCGATGAAATGATCGAGCGGGATGCGTCCGACCTGCACGTCACGGCCGGCGATCGACCCAAGTTGCGGGTGGACGGGGACATTGTGAATTCGACGGTCGAGCATGTGCTCACCCCTCGCGACACGCTCCAGCTGGCCTACTCGGTGCTCACCGAAAACCAGAAGAAGCGTTTCGAAATGGAGGACGAGCTCGATTTCTCGTTCGGTATTGCGAACCTGTCGCGCTTCCGCGGCAACGTCTTCAAGCAGCGCGGCTGCGTGACGATGGTCATCCGTCGCATCCCGTTCCAGATCAAGACCTTCGCCGAGCTGCAGCTGCCGGCGGTCATTGCCAGCTTCGCCGAGCGTCCGCGTGGGCTGGTGCTGGTGACGGGTCCTACCGGATCCGGTAAGAGCACCACGCTCGCCGCCATGATCGACAAGATCAACACGGAGCGGCGCGGGCACATCATCACGGTGGAAGATCCCATCGAATTTATCCACCGCCACCGCAACTGCATCATCAACCAGCGCGAAGTGGGGGCCGACACCAAGAGTTTTGCGTCGGCGCTCAAGTACGCGTTGCGTGAAGACCCCGATGTCATCCTCATCGGCGAAATGCGCGACCTG
>JAIXTI010000068.1 GCA_027484025.1 bacterium | reverse complement strand
GAGCTTTTCGAGCGTTTCGAAGCCGTGAATGATGCCGCGTCCGCCGCAGCCGCGACCCACTTCGGGGCCACCGAGCTCCATGGCATAGACCCCGTCACGCTTGAAGCAGACGTCGCCAATGGAGACCGCTTCGCCCGCGAGCTTCTTGCGGCTGCTCGTTTCGATGATGGTGGGACACGCCTTGCCGCCGAAGAGCAGCGACGTCGTATCGGACTTGGGATCGCAGCCGATGAGCAGGACCTTCTTGCCCTGTTGCGCCATCATGTACGAGAGGTTCGCGAGGGTGAAGCTCTTGCCGATGCCACCCTTGCCGTAGATCGCGATGATCTGCGTTTCCTTGGTGACCGGACCTGTATGGATCGCTTCCGGTTCGGAGGCGGCTTCGTCGCGGACATTCACGTGCAGCTGGTGCAGACCGTTCTCGCTCATGCAGCAGATCTCCAGTCGAGGATCATCTTGACACAGTGGGGGTCACCGAACGCCGTGGCGTAGGCGTCGGCGGCACGCGCCGCGGGTTCGCGGTGCGTGATGATGCCGTCCAGATCGAGCGTACCATTGTTGGCGAACGTGGTGATCGCCGTGAGATCCTGCTCCTTCCATTGCGCCGCGATGCGGATACGCGCTTCGCGCAGGAACGCGGGCGGGAAGGTGAAGGACACCGGCTCGCTGTAGAAGCCGCCGAGCACGATTTCGCCGCCCGGCATCAGCTTGTTCACGAGCGTGTCCATGATGCCGTCGGCGCCACTCACATCGCAAATGACCGAATAGCCGCGCGTGGTGTCGTCCGACGGGTGAATCACCTGGTAGCCTCGCGCGCCGTCCATGCGAATGGGATTGGTTTCCCAGACGGTCGGAGCGGGCGCGCCGTACAACACACACAAGCGCGCGATGAGGCGGCCGAGCGCCCCGTGCCCGACGATGAGCCCCGGGAGCTTGTCGAGGTGGTTCGCGGGGTCGGGCTCGAGGCAGTGGTGCGCTGTGGCGGCGAGCGCAAAGAGCGCGCCCTTCTCACCGAGATGATCGGCGAGGGGAATGGTCTTGGCGCCCGGGGCTACCACGTGCGAGGCCTGACCGCCAAAGAGGCCGCGCGCTTCGGTAAAGCCCTTGGAGCCCGGGACGTAGACCATCTGTCCGACCGTCCGGCCGGAGCCTTCACCGGCCGCGACGATCGTACCCACGCCCTCGTATCCCGGCACGAGCGGGTAGGCGAGGCCGGGGAAGGGGGGCATGCGGCCCGTAAAGAGGAGCTTTTCCGTCCCGGTACTGATACCGGACCACTGCATGGCCACCACCACGTCGGCGGGGGTGGGGTCGACCAGCGTCAGTTCGCGGAGGGAGAGCTTGGTCGGTTCTTCGAAAACAACGGCGAGGGAGTTCACGTGTGTACAGTGAGGTTGACAGTTGACGCTGTCAATATCCAGAGCGAATCGGTCGGGAATTGCGTCCGACACACGTCGGACCGTCCGGACCGACGGTCCGGCGACGATCGTCAGACTTCGGCGACGATCAAGCCGGTCTGAATGGGGAAGCGGGTGGGGAGCTCTCGGCTGCGGCGGAAACCGGCCTTCTGGAGCATGTCGTGCAGCTCCGAGGCGCGGCGCGCGCGGCCTTTGCCCATCGCCATGAGGTAGAACGAGAAATACGCGTCCCCCACGGTTTCGGCGCCCTTCGCGCCGGCCAGCGCCTCGGCGATCAGGAGCACGCCGCCTTTGGGGAGCGCGGCGCGGACGCGTTGCAGCAGGCGCAGGACGGAGGCGTCGTCATGATCGAGGAGCACCCGGACGAGCGACATGACATCGGCGCCCGTGGGGAGCGAATCGGCGTGGAAGTTGCCGCCGTGACAGGTGACCCGGTCCCCCATGCCCGCCTGTTCGAGCCGCAGACCGGCACGCGCCGCCACCGCCGGCAGGTCGAAGAGCTGCAGCTGCAGGCGCGAATGCTTGGCCCCGACGAGCGAGAGGAAGACGCCCTCGCCACCACCGACGTCGAGCAGGCATTCGTGCTTGGAGAGGTCGTAGGCGTCGAGCACATCATGCGCGACCGGCGGCAGCGTCGCGGCCATGATTTCCGAGTAGGCCGCCACCCGCGTTTCGTCGATCGCCTGCGGCCGGGGGGCATCGGCATACGACCAGTAGCGCGACAATTCGGTGCCGTAGTCGGAGCCCTGGCGCAGCAGCGTGACCGGATCGGAGAGATCGGCGTACGCCATGCGATGGTGGCGGATGAGGGCGAGCACTCCGGCATTGCGCACGAGGGGCGCCCCCAACGGGCCCAACGCAAAACGGCCGTGACGGCGCTTGAGCAGAAGGCGCAGAGACACGGCCGCGTTGAGCAGGCGCTCGGTATTGGCGATGGTCAGGCCGCCATGCTGCGCGATTTCTTCACGCGTGCGGGCGCCTTCGGCCAGGAATTCGAAGAGGTCGAGCTCCACGCACGCCAGCAGGGTCTGCGTGTAGACGAATCCGGACACGATGTCGAAGAGCTTCCGCGATCGGTACATCGTGATCGGGCGCGTCAGCGGAAACTTGGCGCTCCAGCGCTGGAACTCATCAGTCGCCACCAGGGCGTTCCACCGGTCGCGCATGCGCTCGAACCACGATGGCGCCGGCAGATTGGCGGCAGCGGACGCTGCGGCGGACACAGCCGCGGCGTGATGATCGGCAGCCGGACGGGGACGGTCGGTCGCCGGAACGGGGGGCGCAGTCAGCGCCTGCTCGGGGGGATTCACCTTGGCAAATTCACCAGCGGCCCACGCGCTGTCAAGAAAAGTGTACACCATGCAACGTTGGGACTGTCAGGATATTGCGACAAGGAATCCCCGGTCCTAACGTGATAGAGCCTACCGTGATCCACTCCGGAGGACCCGCGCCGTTTCCGGGCCCCCGGCTGATTTTTTCAGGAACCTGATGCGACCTGTTTATCCGTTCAGCGCCATTGTGGGACAGGAGGAGATGAAGCTGGCCCTCCTCCTCGTGGCGATCGATCCCGCTATCGGCGGGGTCATGGTCTTCGGTGATCGTGGCACCGGCAAGAGCACCGCCGTTCGGGCGCTCGCCGGCCTCCTGCCGGCCATGAAGGTGGTGCAAGGGTGCAAGTACGGCTGCGATCCGGCGTCCGCGACCCAGCGGTGCGACGACTGTGCCAAGCGCTTTGCCGACGGGGCGCATCCCCGCGCCGTCCAGGTGCCGGTGCCGGTTGTCGATTTGCCCCTTGGCGCGACCGAAGACCGTGTGGTCGGGGCGCTCGATCTCGAACGGGCGCTCACCACCGGGGAGAAAGCCTTCGAGCCCGGCCTGCTCGCGCGGGCGCACCGCGGCTTCCTCTACGTCGACGAAGTCAATCTGCTCGAAGATCATCTCGTCGATCTGCTGCTCGATGCCGCCGCCACCGGCGAGAACGTGGTGGAGCGCGAAGGGGTGAGTGTGCGTCACCCGTCGCGCTTCGTACTCGTGGGCAGCGGCAACCCGGAAGAAGGCGAACTGCGCCCACAGCTGCTCGACCGCTTCGGGCTGGCCGTCGACGTGCGCACGCCAAAGGTGATTGCGATGCGCATCGACGTCATCAAGCGACGTGACGCCTTCGATCGTGATCCGGTCGCGTTCCTGAACCACTGGCAGAAAGCCGACAACAAAATCCGTCGCGCCATCGAGAAGGGGCGGGTACGCCTCGACGAGCTCACGGTCCCCGACAGCATTCTTGAGCGGTCTGCGGAATTGTGTGCGGTGCTTGGCACGGACGGGCTGCGCGGCGAGCTCACGCTCCTGCGCACGACGCGCGCGCTCGCGGCATACGAAGGCGCCGACACGGTGACGCTCGATCATCTGCGGCGCATCGCTCCGCTTGCGCTCCGGCACCGGCTGCGTCGGAACGTGCTCGACGATGCCGGCTCGACGACGCGCGTCGAACGGGCCATTGCGGAGTTGTGGGATTCGCCGTCAGCCAATGTCGTCGTCGCGTCCTGAGCTTCCCACGAGCTTCGGCGCGCTCGCCGCGCTGTTGCTGGCGGTCGATGCCCGCGGACTGGGCGGGGCGGTGCTCGACCATCCGCTGCACGAGCAGGCACGCCTGTTCGGCAACCTCGTGCGGGGCTGGTTGCCGCGCGGAGCGCCGCTGCGACGCGTGCCGTCGAGCGTGACGGCCGATCGTTTGTATGGGGGCGTCGATCTCGCGGCCACGCTGTCGGCGGGCAAGGTCATCGCCGAGAAAGGGGTGCTCGCTGCGGCCGACGGTGGCGTTGTGGTGGTGCCCATGGCCGAACGGCTCGCCATCGCGGCGAGAACCGCATTGTGCGAAGTGCTCGACCATGGCGAGGTCACGGTGCAACGCGACGGTATTGCCGATCGGCATGCCTCGCGCGTCTGTGCGTTGCTCCTCGACGAGTCGGTCGACGATGAACTGGTGCATCCGTCACTGCGCGATCGCCTCGCGTTCTGCGTGCGCATCGATGGCCGCGTCAGCGACGAGCTCGAGACGATGGACGACGCGTCCACCGCGTCGGCGTTAACCATGCTCGTGCGCGATGCGCGCAATCGGCTCGCGCAGGTGAGCGTGGACGACCAATGGGCCGAAGCGCTGTGCCAGACGGCCGACGCGTTTGGGGTCGAATCGGTGCGGGCCACACTCTTCGCCTTGCGGTGCGCGCGGGCGCACGCCGCGTTGCAGGGGCGCCTCATGGTAATCGATGCCGATGCCGAACTGGCGGCGGCACTCGTGCTCGCGCCGCGGGCAACGCGCATGCCGCCGCCGCCGCCACCCGAGGAAGAAGAGCAGGGAGAAGATACGACGCCGCAGGAGCAGCCTGATCAGGCCGATCCCGAGCCGCCGCCGCCACCACAAATGGAGCAACCGCCGGAGCCGCCGGAGTCGGAGCAGCCGGAGAGCGACGACGACAGCACCAACCAGGCGCCGGACAGCGGCGAGCTGCTGCGCGATGCGGTGCAGGCTGCGTTGCCGCCTGGATTGCTCGCGCAGCTGGTGCAGAACAACAGCGCGGGAAGCATGCAGGGACGCGTGGGCGAAGAGACGCCCAACATGCTGCGTGGCCGTCCCCGAGGTGCGCGCTCGGGTGTGCCGCGTGGCGGCGCACGATTGCATCTGCTCGAAACGTTGCGCGCGGCGGCGCCGTGGCAGCGTGTCCGGTCGGCGTCTGCTCCTGTCGCCACTGCGAAACAGGCGGGGCGTCCGCGTGTCGTCGTACGCCGTGAAGATTTCCGCATTCGTCGCTTCATCGAGAAGACCGGCACGACGGCCATCTTCGTCGTCGACG
>JAIXTI010000069.1 GCA_027484025.1 bacterium | reverse complement strand
GTCGGGGAGATGCCGTACCACCTCCCCTTCCGCGCGTGAGCCATAGCGCGCGAAAGTGCGCAGCTGCGCGAGGGCGCTCTCCGAGGCAGGTGGCAACGCCGCCACCAGCGCGGGTGGGAGCGCTGAGACCGGCGTGAAGAGCCGCGGCAGCCGCGTCATCCACGTACGCGCCACCGGATCGGGACGTGCAACCGGCACCAACCGCACGCGGCCCGTGTTGGCGTCCACAATGGCAGTCGCGGCCCGTTTGAAATACGTGTAGACCCCACCGTCGATCTGCCAGCGTTGGCTGAGCGGATACCGGTCGGAGGCGCTGTACAGATGCAGCACCCAGTACAGCTGCCCCTCGCTGCGGACCGGGTACAGCTGCTCGCTCTGCTCGAAGACTGGCATGAGACGTCGCACGCGATCTCGGACGTCGCGGTGGGAGACCAGCAGCGGAACGCCAGCCAGAGAGTCGGCATCGAGCAGTGCGAGATCGCGCATGGCCCACGCGTGCGCGATGCGCGCCTGACGGGAATCAAGCAGCGCACCCGGGACCTCGGTCGCCGTGTCGGCATCAAGGACTCGGGCGCCCTGCACGCCGGGCCCCACCAACGGCCACACGTCGCGGTCGTCCGTGCGTCCGGGGACCGTGAGGCTGCTGTCTCGCAGCACCGGCGCCGCCACATTCACCAGCGACAACCGCCATGATTCCGATGCAGCGATCGGTCGGCGAACCCGCAGCGCGGTGAGCTGATCATCCACAAGTTCCCAGCCAAGGCCCGCCACGTCGACGAACTGCTTCTCCGTGCCCGCGCCGCGCGCCGTGCGTGCCGACGCCGCCATCGGTTCACTCTCTCCCAGTCCCGCGGGCAACGTGGACGCATCCCACAGCGCGGCGCGGCGAGCCAAGGTCGACGTGGGCGCCGGGAGTGGCGCGCGCACACTCGTATCGGCTCCAACGATGCGCATCCCGTCGACGTCGAACGCGCGGCGACTGTAGAGGGCGCGCGCCGCGATGTAATCACGGTCGCGGCGCGACGGATCACCGAGCGTATCTCCCCGCGCGAGCACGGCAGGGACCGCGTGGCGGAGGCCAACGGCAGCAACGAGTACCACCGTGAGCGTGACGAACGCGGCGCGTAGTTGCCCTACCCATCCGGTACGCAAAATGATCAGCGCGGCGATCGCCGACCCGTACGACAACACGGAATCCATGCGCAGGGTCACGCGATGATCCACGTGCAGAAACAACCCATCGGGACCACTGCCCTGCAGCAGCAGGTCGAAGCCGTCGAGCCGATAGCTCCACGCCAGCAGCAGCAGCACCAACGCGCCGAGCACACTGAGATGTCGACGCACGTGATTGGAGGCCGCCAGCCGCCGCCCTTCCAGGCGGAGCGACCGAGTAAGCGCGTAAAGCACGAGCACCATGGCGGTGAGTGAGACGATGCTCACCAGCGCCCACAGATACATCGTTTCTTCGAAGGGGAGCCAATACACATAATGCCCGAGATCGCGATCGAAGATGCCCTCGATTTCACCGAACGGCACACCGTGGCGCACGAGCGCCAGGTCTTCCCAGTTGGTGAGAGGAATCGCGAGAATGGCGCCGACGATCAGTGCCAGCACGATCGTTCCCGACAGCAGGCGACGGCCGGGGATCATGGCCGTCAACTCGATGTTCGCTACACGCGACGGTACGGCGACCGCAAGAATGGTCCGACGCACGGCCTGGAGATTGGCGAACGCGAAGAGCGATCCGGCAATCCACGCACCACCTTGCAGCAGCAGCGTATCGATCACTTGTTCCCAGAACAGCGACGGAGCGCCCATGGCTTCGAACCACGCATGGTCGACGATCAACGCCGTCGCGGTGCGCCCCACCAGGAGGAGCACCGCGGCAACGGCCACGACGATGATCAGAAGGCTCCGCGCGCGCATGTCAGCGCCGTCCTATGTCGGTCAGAGCTCGACGCCTTGCTCGCGCACCCACGTCTCCATGACGGCGCGAATGTGTGCGAGTCGCTCGGGCGTCCGTGCTTCGTAGCGCGCCACGATGACCGGCTGTGTGTTGGACGCCCGGAGCAGTCCCCAGCCGTCGCCGAAGAGCACGCGCACCCCGTCGACGTCGATCACATCGTACGACGCGGAGAAATGCGGCACCGCCTTCGACATGATCGCAAACTTGGTGACATCATCGGTGTCGATGCGGATCTCCGGCGTCGACACGAAGTGCGGCACATCGGCCAGCAGTTCGTCAATGCGCTTGCCGCTGTCGGCCACGATACGCAGCAAACGCGCGGCAGCGTAGAGCGCATCATCGTGTCCGTAGAACCCCTCGGTGAAGAACATGTGCCCAGACATTTCACCGGCGATCGGCGCATGCATCGACTTCATCTTGTCCTTGATGAGCGAGTGCCCGGTCTTCCACATCACCGCGGTCCCGCCGGCCTTCTCGATTTCGTCGGTGAGCGCTTGTGAGCACTTCACATCGAAAATGATCGGCTGTCCCTTCCCCGTGCGCGCGAGCACGTCACGCGCATACAGGATGAGAATGTGGTCGCCCCAGATGATCCGTCCGTGGGCATCGACGACGCCAATGCGGTCGGCGTCGCCGTCGAAGGCCACCCCCAGTTCCGCGCCACTCTCGCGCACCGCGGCGATGCAATCCGCAAGATTCTCGGGAACAGTGGGATCTGGATGGTGATTGGGGAACGTGCCGTCGCTTTCCGTGAACAGTCCGACCCCATCGACTCCCAGTGCTTCGAACAGCTGTGTGGCCACCAACGCCCCGGCGCCGTTCCCGCAATCGTAGACCACGCGCAAGGCCGAGCCGTCCGGTCGGGTGATCGGCCCGATACGGGTGGCGATATCGTGGACGTAGCGGTCGATCACCGCCGCGTGACGTACGTGCCCGTGTCCCGCGGGATGCTGTCCGCCCACGATGTACTGGTACAGCGTCTGGATGTCGGCGCCGTGGAGCGACGCCGTGCCGAGGCACATCTTGAAGCCGTT
This sequence comes from bacterium, assembly GCA_027484025.1. GTDB lineage: Bacteria > Gemmatimonadota > Gemmatimonadetes > Gemmatimonadales > Gemmatimonadaceae > Gemmatimonas. Next base: position 2,057 of record JAIXTI010000069.1, on the reverse strand, counting down.
GTATTCGGGGGGATTGTGCGATCCCGTGATCTGAATGCCGCCAACCACCGGCTCGTGATGCAGCGCCCAGTAGAGCAACGGCGTCGGCACGACGCCGACATCGACGACGTCGACCCCGCACTCGCTGAGACCACGCACCAGTGCATCGCGCAACGCGGCCCCACTGGGCCGGTTATCGCGCCCGACGGCCACCGCGCCGGAAATCCCGCGTGCCGCCAGCAACGAGGCGTAGCCGCGACCGATGCCGTATGCGACCTCGTCCGTAAGGTCGGTACCGACAATGCCGCGTACGTCGTATTGCCGGAAAATCGTCTGACTGATGCTCATGCCGAAGCGAACGGGGAGGGGATCATCGGAAGGGAGCGACCACGCCACTGGGGGCCGCTCCGAAAACTATCGCGCGTTGCCGTCGCTGATACTGGCGGCCTGCAAGCGGGCGCCGGCGGGGGCCGGGGCCGGTGGGACGAGCGAACCTTCCTTCTGGCTGGTCACGGCCTTGCGGGCCATCTGCACCACGGGCGTGGGATACAGTCCGAGCGCAAGCAGTGCCGCCGCGGTAAACGCAATCAATGAGTGCGCCATCGGGGCACTCGCCGGCAACGGTTGCCCCTCCGGGCGCGGACGCATGAACATCGCCGATACCACGGCGAGGTAATACGCCGCCGAGATCGCACTCGTTACCACGAGAATGACTGCCAGAATGGTTTGCGGCGCGTTGGCCTGCAACGCGGCCTGCAAGACGTACCACTTGGCGAAGAAGCCCATGCCACCCACGAGCGGCATACCAAGGAAGGCAAGCAGAAACACCGCCATCGCGGACGCGAGCCACGGACGAACCAACCACAGGCCCGCAATGTCGTCGACAGTCGGCGATACATCGCGCCCGTTATTGATCGTGACCAGCACCCCAAAGGCCCCCATGGTGGCCAGCGTGTATGACACCATGTAGAACACGATCGCCGTCGTGGCAGGCGCACCGCCAACGACGAGCGCGACAAGCAGATATCCGGCATGCGCGATGCTCGAGTACGCCAGCATGCGGACAAGGTTGCGCTGCGAAAGCGCAAACACGTTCCCCACGACCATCGTCACGACGGCAAGCCACCAGAGGCCGGTGTGCCACCGTGCGGCGGAGGCGCCCAGCACTTCGACCATGACGCGCGCGAAGGTGGCGAAGGCCGCCGTCTTGACTGACGCCGACATGAAGGCCGCCACCGGCAACGGCGCCCCGTCGTACACGTCGGGTGTCCACAGGTGGAACGGTGCGGCAGCCACCTTGAACGCAAAGCCAACGAGCAGCAGCGCGGCCCCCATGACGAAGAGCGGCGTCAGCGACGCATGTGCCGTCATCCATTGCGCAATGTCCACCAGCCTGGTGCTGCCGGTGGCGCCGTACAACAGCGCGATGCCGTACAAGAGAAACCCGGAAGCAACGGCACCGAGCAGGAAATACTTGACCGCCGATTCCGCGCCCCGCTTGCTGCGACGGTTTACGCCGGCGAGCACGTAGACCGCGAGCGACATGAGCTCGATGCCCAGAAAGACGAACATCAGGTCGCGCGCTGCGGCGAGGACCATCATGCCGACGGCTGCCAGCAGCACCAGCACCGGGACTTCCGGGCTGAAGGCGTGACTGCGCTGCTGCTCCGCCTCGAGCAGCATGAGCGTCAGAACCACCCCCAAGAGGATGATGAGGTCGATGGCCCAACGGAAACCATCGCCGGCAATGCGCAGATCGGCGGTACCCTCCGCACCGTCGCCCCAGGCAATGACGACCACCAGGCCAACCAGCATGGAGAGCACCATCCCGAAGCGCGCCATCGACGAGGTCCGCTCGGCCCCCTCCGCGGCGCCCGCCTGCTGACCCTGCGGATGCCACACCGACGCCAACAGCATCACCATCGCGCCGGCGGACAGCAGGAGTTCGGGAGCAAGGGCGCGCAACATCGCGCCACCAGTCATCATCTCGCTCATCGATTCAGCGATACAGGGGGAAGCTGCGCCGGGGCATTCGGACCGAAGCGTACCGATTCCACCAGATCACGCGACGCACGCTC
>JAIXTI010000251.1 GCA_027484025.1 bacterium | reverse complement strand
TCGCGGGTTCGAGTCCCGTCTCCCGCTCTGTTGTTGTACCATTTGCAGGACGCTCACATAGCTCAGTTGGCAGAGCACATCCTTGGTAAGGATGAGGTCACCGGTTCGATCCCGGTTGTGAGCTCTTCACCACGCCCCCGGCACTCTTCCCTGAGTGCCGGGGGTTTTGTGTTCTTCCGGGGGCTTCACGTCCGTGCGGCCGAGACCGATGCTTAGGGCATGCCTGGATTGCGTCGCGTCCTCCTGGCGGGCCTTGGGCTCGCGGGTGCCCTCGGACTGACCCCGCACCGCGCACGCAGCCAGAGTTCGCTCGGGCTCGGCGCGGCACGGGTGTTGTCTGATGGTATCTCCGTGCGGTCGTGGACTGTCGAAGCGGGACTGCCGCAGTCGACGGTCACGGAGCTGGTGAGTGATCGCGACGGGTATCTCTGGGGGGCTACATTCGGCGGGCTCTTCCGCTTCGACGGGCGCGCGATCGTGAGCTACACGGCGGCGCAATTGCCGATGCTCGCCTCGAATGCCGTGACCGCGTTGCATAGGGCTCCGGACGGCGCTCTCTGGATTGGGACGCCGGACGGCATGGTCGCGCGGCTGGCGCGCGGTGCCTTTCTCGACTCGTTGTCATCGGCGCCCCTCGATCAGGGGATCCGGAGCATCGATGCGGTGTTCACCGACCGGCCCGACGAGATGTGGGTGCGCGAGGGGAGCGACGTCCACCGCGTGACCAAGGGGCGGTGGTCGGCCCGATTGCCCTATGAAGGCTACAGTGGCTTCGCCCGCGAATCTTCGGGCGCCCTGTTGTATGTCGGTCCGCGCGGGCTCATCCGGGTCGATGCGCAAGGACGAGCCACCGTGGTTGGCCACCCGGATCCGACGCCGGTGCGCGGCGACGTCGGACTGCACGTCGACGGCCGCGGCAGTGTGTGGATCGGGCAGCAGCGCGGCATCTGGCGGCTCGAGCAGAATCGATTCACGCGCGTCCCGGGGATCGAACGGCGGGTAGAGGCGATCACCAGCGAGCCCTCGGGAACGCTGTGGATTGGCGCGGAGCGCACCCTCTACCGCTACGTGCCGCCGTCCGTTGCGGGCGTCCCCTCCGCACCGGTCGCGATGCTCGAGGCCAGCACCAACATCATCTCACTGGCCGTCACGCATGACGGGCTGCTGGCGATCGGGACGCTCGACGGGTTGCTGGTACTGCAGCAGAGCTCCACACGGTTGGCGTCGTCGGCGGAGGCGTTCCCCGAAAAAAGCGCGGGCTCTCTCGCGGCGGCACCCGACGGAGCGCTGTACGCCACATCGGGGTGTGGACCAGTTCGACGCATGACCCAAATGGCGCGCGTGATCGATACCGTCGCCCGTCCGGGGCCGGAGGGGTGCACTACCAGTCTGCTGACGGATTCACGCCAGCGTCTGTGGATCGGTGGTGACGGGGCCCTGCGGCGCCACACGCCCGGAGTGTCAACGGACAAGACGTGGGCGTTGAACTCGTATCTCACTTCCCCCACATCGGTGCGCGCGCTGATTTCGCGTGGCGATACGATCGCCTTTGGGTTGTCCGATGGACGCGTGGGACGCGTACTCCCCGATGACCGTCTGGAGTATCTGTCGGGATGGAGTACGCCGACGGATGTGCCCGTTCACACAATGGCCTGGGCAGCCGACGGCGCGATCTGGGTGGCCCAGACGGGGATGCTCACTCGCTGGCGTGACGGACAGCAGGCGGTCTATCACCGCCTCCACGGCATTCCGAATGTCGTGCCACGGGCGCTGCTGGTCGATGGGCGCGACGGCGTGTGGATCGGGACGTACGGCAGTGGGCTCTGGCACTTCCGAGCGGGGGAAATGGCGCGCGCGGTGCCGCTCCCCGATCCCACGGTGTCCGCCCTCGTCAAAGATGACAACGAACGACTGTGGATGCCGGGCAACCGTGGCATCACCGTAGTCTCGCTGACGGCGCTTCGCCGCTGGCTGGCGGACTCCACCGAACCGCCGGTCTCCCGGTTGTTGTCGTTCGCCGAAGGTGTTCCCGAAGGGAACAGCGGATCTCCGGCGGCGATCCGTTTGAGCGATGGTGTCCTCGCCTTTTCGAGCGTGGTCGGGATGGTTGCCGTGCACACGGCGGCGCTGCCGTTGGCTGGCGAGACGCCGCCGTTGCAGCTCGATTCCATTCGCACCGCGTCGGGGCGGTCCGTCAGTCTGGACAGCGTCCTTCGCCTGGACCCCGATGACCGCGGCGGGCAGATCGGATTCAGCGCCGCCTCATTTCGCTTCGCTGATGCCATGACCTTCCGGTACCGCCTCGACGGACGCGATGAGAGCTGGCAGGCGCTGGGGTCGACGCGTGTCGTACGACTGGTCTCGCTCGAGCCGGGGACGTATGCACTCCGCATCGAGGGACGCGTGCCCGGTGGCAATTGGCGAGCGGCCCGTCCGCTTGTCGTCGAGGTCCCGGCACGGTTACTGGAGCGGCCGTGGTTTTGGGCCCTGCTGGGGACGGCCGTCGTGAGTGTACTCGTCTTGGCATTGTTGCAGCGGGCGCGCACGGCGCAGGCTACTGCCCGCGCGCGCGAAATCGAGCTGCAGGCCCGGCGCGAGTCCGCCGAGCTTGCCGAGCAGCATCAGCGCGAGATGGCGCAAGTGGGGCGCGTCGCGGTGGCCGGCGAACTCACGGCGTCGCTCTCACACGAACTCGGGCAACCGTTGGCGGCCATCGTGAACAACGCCGAAGTCGCGAGGCGGCTGTTGGCGCGGCAGGTCGCGCAGGGCGCGACGAGTGTCCCGGCCATCGAAGAGGCGCTGCTCGACGTCGTGGCGCAAGGACGGCGCGCGTCGCAGGTGGTGCGTGAGTTCCGAAGGTTCTTGCGGCGCGAGCACGGCGAGCGTGAGCTGCTGTCGGTGAAGGAGCTGGTGGAGAGCACGACCGTGCTGCTCCGGCAGGAGTTTGCCGATCACGGGGTGCCATTGCACGTGGACATCGCTCCCGGGACACCCGCCATCACGGTGGAGCGGGTGCTCTTGCAGCAGGTGCTGGTGAATTTGCTGCAGAATGCACTCGAGGCTGCGCGCGTCGTGCGGAACGGCTACGTCCTGGTGCGTGCGAGACCGGTGGCCGGTGGAGTTCGTCTGTCCGTGGTGGACAACGGGTCCGGCTTCGCGGCGGACGTTCGGCGTTCGGCGTTCGAGCCGTTCGTCACGACGCGGGCGAGCGGGATGGGGATGGGGCTCGCGATCGCGCGTCGGGTAGTTGAAGCGCATGGTGGGCGTATCGGTGTCGGCCATCTGAGCGGTGCCGGTGCGGTGGTGTCGATGTGGGTGCCCACGGACGCGGCGCTCGCCGACCGTTCAGATGGTCTGGTTCCTCTTCAGGTGACGACACATGGGTGATGTGGCTGAGATGATGGCGCGGCCGTTGGTGGCCGTCGTGGATGACGACGACGCGGCGCGGGTGTCCTTGGCGCGCCTGCTGGACGTCGCCGAGTATCGGTCGGTGTCGTTCGACAGCGGGACGGCATTGCTGGAGTGGCCTGAGGCCGGCGCGGTGCGCTGTGTGGTTACCGACCTGCAGATGCCAGGGCTGACGGGACTCGAGCTGCAGAAGTCGCTGCGAATGCGGGGGATCGACGTGCCTATGGTCTTCGTGACCGGATTCGGGACGGTTTCGAGCAGCGTACAGGCGATGCGGGACGGGGCGGTGGATTTTCTCGAAAAGCCGGCGGATCCGGCGGCGCTGCTCGATGCCGTGGAGCGGGCGGTGGCCAAGGGGACGTCGCTGGCGGCGAGGGCGGAGGTGTCGGGGGAGATCCGGCGGCGGCAGGCGTTGCTGACGGCGCGTGAGCAGCAGGTGTTCGAGGGGGTGGTGCAGGGGCTGCCGAACAAGCAGATCGCGGCGCAGCTCGGCATCGCGCTCAAGACGGTCAAGGTGCATCGCGGCCGAGTGATGCAGAAAATGGAGGCCCAGTCGGTGGCGGACCTAGTGCGGTTCGCGGAGGCGCTGGGGTTGTAGGGCGCTATTGACGGAATGTTCGGCTGGGGTTCGGGTGTGCCCCCTTGTCCGATAACCTCATTGTCTGCTGTGACTTGCGGATTGGCCGAGCGCCGTGTGGATAGGATGGGCGCGTGACTTGCGGGGGACTCTCGGCTCTACTACGTTGCAAGGCTCACCCCACTTCGGTGCAAGCCGGAGGTGGGTCCGAACTATTTTGAGCTGTGACGAGGCCGGAAGATGCCGCGCGAGAAGATCATCCTCGGGTGCACCGAGTGTAAGAACCGCAACTACTTCACGATGAAGAACAAGCGTCTTCATCCTGAACGCGTGGAGTGGAAGAAGTACTGCCCGCGCTGCAACAAGCACCAGCTCCACAAGGAAACCAAGTAAGTCATGACGGCTCCCGTCGAGGTTTCCCGACCGGGACTTGGCACGCGGCTGGTCACGTTTTATCACGACGTGCTCGCCGAGATGAAGAAGGTGACGTGGCCGGACCGCGGGCAACTGCAGTCGGCCACCATCCAGATCATCATCTTCGTGCTGCTCCTGGGTGCACTGATTGGGCTGGTCGACGTGGCGCTGCAGTTCGCGCTCGTGCGGCTGCCGTCCATGCTGTTCGGTCGCTGACGTGACTATGTCCGTGTCGATGCTGGAGCACCGCTGGTACGCCGTTCAGACGACGTCCGGTCACGAGAACAAGGTGCAGCGCTTGATCCAACGCAAGATCGACATGGATCAGGCGCAGCCCGAGGATCGTCTGATCCGTCAGGCGCTCGTGCCCACGCAGGAAGTGGTCGAGATCAAGAACGGCAAGAAGGTGACGGTCGAACGCAAGATCTTCCCGGGCTACGTGCTCGTGGAGATGGTGGCGTCGCAGGATACGCTGCACGAGATCAATGCGATTCAGGGCGTGATCAAGTTTGTAGGCAAGGACAAGGATCCGATGCCGCTGCGTGACGACGAAGTGCGTCGTCTGCTGGGGCAGGCCGATCCGACGGACGACTCGCCGGTACGCGAGGAGATTCCGTTCCTCGTGGGGCAGGCGGTGGCGATCACGGAAGGTCCGTTCGCGGACTTCAACGGGACCGTCGAAGAAATCCTGTCCGACAAGGGCAAGGTGCGCGTGTCGGTGAGCCTGTTCGGTCGCCCGACGAGCGTCGAGTTGGATTACCTGCAGTTGCGCGGGTATTAGGCACGCAGGGCGCCGTCACCACTCGGCGTAAAACAAGGTGGTAGCTAGACCGCTGCTCGGATGGTCCGACGGTGGAACTCGCGATGAGGAAGTAGCATGGCCAAGAAGGTCACTGGATTCGTCAAGCTGCAGATTCCAAGCGGCAAGGCGAACCCGGCGCCCCCAGTGGGTACGGCCCTCGGTCCCCAGGGTATCAACATCATGGGCTTCTGCAAAGAGTTTAATGCTCGGACGCAGGGCGGTGATATGATCATCCCGGTCGAGGTCACGATCTACGCGGACAAGTCGTTCACCTTCATTTTGAAGACGCCGCCGGCGGCGGAGCTCATCAAGAAGGAGATCGGCGTGGACAAGGGCTCGGGTCAGCCGAACAAGGTGAAGGTGGGTACGATCACGCGGGCGCAGCTCGAGAAGATTGCGACGGTGAAGATGCCCGACCTCAACTGTGAGAACATGGAGAGCGCGGTGGCGATGATCGCCGGCGCGGCCCGCTCCATGGGCATCACGGTCAAGGGGTGAGCCTCATGAAGACGCATGGCAAGAAGTTCCGCGCCGCGAGTGAGCGTCGCGACCAGAATAAGGCGTACGAGTCGAAGCAGGCGATCGCGCTCGTCAAGGACATGGCGTTTGCCAAGTTCGACGAGTCGGTGGAAGTGGCGATCCGTCTTGGTGTCGACCCGCGTCACGCCGATCAGGTGGTCCGTGGCACCGTCGTCCTCCCGGCAGGTACGGGTAAGACGATGCGCGTGCTCGTGATCGCCGCCGGTGCCAAGATTCAGGAAGCCCAGGAAGCGGGCGCTGATTTCGTGGGCACCGAGTTTCTGGCGAAGATCAAAGATGGCTGGCTCGATTTCGACGTCATGATTGCGACGCCGGACCAGATGGGACAGATCGGCCAGCTCGGCCGTGTCCTCGGTCCCCGTGGCCTGATGCCGAACCCGAAGGCCGGTACCGTCACGTTTGACGTGGCGAAGGCGGTTCGCGAGTCGAAGGGTGGCAAGATCGAATTCCGCGTCGACAAGGGTGGCAACGTGCATGCCCCGATCGGCAAGGTGTCGTTCACCCCGGATCAGCTCGAGTCCAACTTCACCGCGCTGATGGATACGATCGTCCGCTCCAAGCCGGCAGCGGCGAAGGGTGTGTACATCCGCAACGTCGCGATCTCGAGCTCCATGGGTCCTGGCGTCACCGTCGACACCACGCCGTTCCGGTAAGAGGGTAACGCATCCATGAAAGCCAAGCCGAAGGCCAAGAAGGCCGATAAGCAGATCGTGGTAGACAGCCTGAAGACGACGCTCAGCGGCGCCCAGGCCCTCTACTACACCGACTTCACGGGGCTGAACGTGAAGCGCATGACGGAGCTCCGCAAGCGCCTGAGCAAGGCGGGCGTGGAGTACGTCGTGATCAAGAACACGCTGGCGCTCCGTGCAGTGAACGAGAGCGGTCTGGTGTCCCAGCGTCTGAAGGGCCCGACGGGGGTGGTGGTGGCGAAGGACGCCATCACGGCGGCGAAGGTGCTCTCCGACTTTGCGAAGGAGAACGACCAGAAGCCGTCCGTGAAGGGTGGCCTGTACGAGGGCAACGCCGTTGACGCAGAGATGGTCAAGAAGCTGGCCTCGCTGCCGACGCGTGAAGATGCGCTCTCGATCTTCGCTGGCTACCTCAACAGCATCCCGATGATGTTCGCCCTCGCCCTCGACGCCCGTAAGGCGCAGCTCGAAGGCTCCAACTGAGTTCCCCAGGCGTTTGCCTGATTACACGCCCCAGGATCCCTGGGGGACATACACGGAGAAAGTACCACCATGGCTAACACGATCAGCAAGGACGAGATCCTCGACGCGATCGGCGCGATGAGCGTCATCGAACTCGCCGACCTCATTGAGCAGTTCAAGACGAAGTTCAACGTCACGATCGCCGCGGTTGCGGCGGGCGGCGGCGCTGGTGCGGCCCCGGCCGCGGCGGCGGAAGAGCAGACCGAGTTCACCGTTGTCCTCAAGGAAGCGGGCGCCAAGAAGATTCAGGTCATCAAGGTGGTGCGCGAGCTCACCGGCCTGGGCCTCAAGGAAGCCAAGGACCTCGTCGATGGCGCGCCGAAGAACCTGAAGGAAAACGTGTCGAAGGACGAGGCTGCGCAGATCAAGGCGAAGCTCGAAGCCGAAGGCGCTGGCGTCGAGATCAAGTAAGACGTCGGCTCTCCAGCCACTGTTTTACGTCGACACCCCGTAGTTCCGTCGTTGTAACGCTCCTCCCCGGGGGCTTCGGTCACGATTTCGTGACCGAAGCCGTCGGGGACGGAGCGCTTTGCGCCCCCGGTCACCCCGGGATCGCGCGCCCCGCCAGAGGGTGAGCCCCTTAAGGATATGATGAACCAGATCTCGTTCGCGAAGCTCGAGACGGGCATGGATATGCCCCACCTGCTGGACATCCAGACGCGCGCCTTTGAGTCGCTGCTGCAGCTGGATGCCGTGTCGCAGGAGCGCGAGGACGTCGGCCTCGAACGCGTCTTCAAGGACCTGTTCCCGATCACGGATGTCCACGAGAATTTCTCGTTGGAATTCGTTCGGTACAGTCTCGGTGAACCGAAATATTCGGTCGCCGAATGCATTGAGCGCGACATGACCTACTCCGCGCCGCTCAAGGCCACCCTCCAACTGGTCATCTTCGAGGATACCGGCGACGGCAAGCGTCCCCGCAATATCATCGAAAAAGAAGTCTATCTTGGCGAACTGCCGCTCCTCACCGAGCTCGGCACGTTCGTCATCAACGGTGCCGAGCGCGTCATCGTGTCGCAGCTCCACCGTTCGCCGGGCGTGGTGTTCGAAGAGAGCACGCACCCCAACGGCCAACGCCTCCTCTCGTCGCGGATCATTCCCTTCCGCGGCTCGTGGGTCGAGTTCACCGTGGACATCCACGATGTGATCTACGTCCACATCGACAAGAAGAAGAAGTTCCCGGCCACCGCGCTGCTGCGCGCCTTCGGCTACGGGGAGAATCGCGACATTCTCCGCCTCTTCTTCGCCGAACGCGATCTCGACCTCCTCAAGAAGCGCGAGACGCGCAACGACATCCGGGAAATCCTCGGCGCCATCATTGCCGAAGACATCACGCTCGAAGGCGAAATCACGCCCGAGGACGCGCCCAAGGCCAAGACCAAGAAGGCCAAGGCCGAGCGTGAGCGTTCCGAGTCGGAACTGCTCGTGCGCGAAGGCGATGAGCTCACCGAAGAGGTGCTCAACCGTCTCGTGCGTCAGGGTATCAAGACCATCAAGGTCTTCGCCTCCTACACGCAGATCGACCTGCGCGACGAACAGGACGCTATCGATCGCGGTGAGCGCGACGTCCGTCGCACGCTCGCGCGTGACGTCATCGATGCCGACACGGGCGAAGTCGTGGCCGAAAAGGACACGACGCTCACCGATGCCGTCATCAAGCGTATCCGCAAGGCCGATATCGTGAAGGTGTTCGTGTTCGTCGCCTCCGGCCGTGCCGAGTCGACGCTCATCAAGAACACGCTCGCGAAGGATCCCACGAAGCACGAAGAGGAAGCGCTCAAGCAGATCTATGCGCTCCTCCGTCCGGGCGATGCGCCCAACCGCGAGACGGCGAAGCAGGCGCTCGAGCGCCTCTTCTTCTCGCCCAAGCGCTACGATCTCGGTCGCGTGGGTCGCTACAAGATCAACCAGCGCCTGCGCCTCAACACCTCCATGAGCACCACGGTCCTCACGAAGGAAGACTTCGTGGAGATCATGCGTCAGCTCGTCGAGCTGCACGAAGGCCGCGGCGATGTGGACGATATCGATCAGCTGGGCAACCGTCGTATCCGCTCGGTCGGTGAGCTGATCGCGAACCAGTTCTCCGTCGGCCTCTCGCGCATGGCGCGCCTGGTCAAGGAGCGCATGTCGATCAACACCGATCCCGAGAAGATCTCGCTCGATGACCTCGTCAACGCCCGTACGGTGTCGGCGGTCATCCAGGCCTTCTTCGGATCGTCGCAGCTGTCGCAGTTCATGGACCAGACCAATCCGCTCGCCGAACTGACGCACAAGCGTCGTCTGTCGGCGCTCGGACCGGGCGGCCTCACGCGTGAGCGTGCCGGCTTCGAAGTCCGTGACGTGCACTATTCGCAGTACGGCCGCATGTGCCCCATCGAGACGCCGGAAGGTCCGAACATCGGCCTGATCACGTCGCTCGCCTGCTTCGCCCGCGTGAACGATCTCGGCTTCATCGAGACCCCGTACCGCATCGTGAAGGATGGCCGAGTGTCGGGCGAAATCGTGTGGCTCGACGCGAACCGCGAAGAAGATGCGATCATCGCGCAGGCCAACTCGAAGCTCAACCCGGATGGCACGTTCGTCGACGCGCTGGTCCTCTCGCGTAAGCGTGGTGACTTGCCGCTCGAGCCGCCCGAGAACATCGACTTCATGGACGTGGCGCCGGAGCAGCTGGTCTCCATCGCCGCCGCGCTCATTCCGTTCCTCGAGCACGACGACGCCAACCGCGCCCTCATGGGCTCGAACATGCAGCGTCAGGCCGTGCCGCTCCTGCAGCCGCGCACGCCGCTGGTGGGTACGGGACTCGAAGGGACGGTCGCCGTCGACTCGGGTGCCGTCATCATCGCGCGCCGTGCCGGTATCGTCACGAGCGTGACGGCCGATGAAATCATCGTCGACGCCGGGCTCATTCCGGGCGCCGTCGATACCGATCGTCCGCTGGCGCGCCTCGGCCAGCTCGATCGCTACAAGCTCAAGAAGTACTGGCGCACCAACCAGGACACGGCCATCAACCAGCGCCCGCTGGTCAAGATGGGCCAGCAGGTCGCGAAGGGCGAAGTGCTCGCCGACGGCGCGGCCACCGAAATGGGGCAGCTCGCGCTCGGCGCGAATGTCACCGTGGCCTTCATGCCCTGGTACGGTCACAACTTCGAAGACGCCATCGTGCTCTCCGAGCGCCTGGTGAAGTTCGACGTGTTCTCGTCGATTCACATCCAGGAACTCGAACTGCACGTCCGCGACACGAAGCGTGGTCAGGAAGAAATCACGCGCGAAATTCCGAACGTCGCCGAAGAGTCGCTGGTCGACCTCGACGAGCGTGGCATCGTGCGCATCGGCGCGCAGGTGAAGCCGGGTGACATCCTCGTCGGCAAGATCACGCCGAAGGGTGAAACCGAGCTCTCGCCGGAAGAAAAGCTCCTCACGGCCATCTTCGGCGAAAAGGCGAAGGACGTGAAGGACTCGTCGCTCAAGGTGCCGCCCGGAATGGAAGGCACCGTGATCGACGTGAAGATCTTCTCGCGCGTCGAAGATCAGGTGGTCGAAAAGGATCGTGGCGAGCGCATCGGTGAAGTGCGTCGCCTCGAAGGCGAAGAGAAGATCCGCGTCAACGAAGTGCGCGACGCCGAACTGGCGACGCTGCTCGAAGGCGAGATCGTCTCGCTCGCGCTCAAGGCCGGTACCGTCGAGGAAGCGATTCCCGCCGGCACCACGCTCACGAAGGAAATTCTCGAGGGACTGCGTTTCGCGACGCTCGACCTCAAGACGTTCCGCGTGGAGAAGAAGGCGGCCAACGAGCGCGTGCGCGAAATCATCGACGCCGCGAACGACGAGAAGAGCCGGATCGAAGAGCGTGCGGAAGAGCGCATCGACCGCATCCTGCAGCCCGACGAATTGCCGCCGGGCGTGATTCAGCTCGTGAAGGTGTATCTGGCCGAGAAGCGCAAGATCTCGGTTGGTGACAAGATGGCCGGCCGTCACGGCAACAAGGGTATCGTGGCGCGTATCGTCCCCGAAGAAGACATGCCGTTCCTCCCGAACGGTCGTCCGGTGGACATCGTGCTCAACCCGCTCGGCGTGCCGTCACGCATGAACGTTGGACAGATTCTCGAAACCCACCTCGGGTGGGCCGCGAAGATGCTCAACTTCTACGCGAAGACGCCGGTATTCGAAGGTGCGAACGAGCGTGAAATCGGCCTGCTGCTCAAGCTTGCCGGTCTGCGCTGGGCGCGAGAAACGCTCGTCCTCGGCGATGCCTCGCATGATGGCACGCCGGTGGAAGTGCGCGCGCTGCTTTCCGACATCAAGCCCGACCGTCGTCTGCCGGACAAGGTCGAACTGCTGGCCGACTCGACGCTGAACGATCTGAACGCGAAGGGCATGAGCCCGGAGACCAAGGCGTTGTTCGCCAAGGTGAAGGCGTTCGTGGTCGGCGCGGCGCGCACGCTGGCCGAGCGCGAGATCTCGGCGGTGCAGGCGGCGATTGCGGTGCATCGTTCGGCCGAAGACGTGCCGGAGTTCGCGGAAGAAGCGATCAAGGCGCTCGAAGTCGACGCGGCGCTGTCGCCGGTGGATACGCTCAAGCGTATCGGCCAGCCGGCGCTCGCCAAGTTGCTCGCCGGCGACGGCGATCTCGATCCGGCGGCGCAGGAGCTTATCCGTCTCGCGGGGCTCACGCCCACGGGCAAGGCGCTGTTGCGCGACGGACGGACGGGCGAGTCGTTCACCTCGCCGGTCACGGTGGGTGAGATCTACATGCTCAAGCTCTCGCACTTGGTCGACGACAAGATCCACGCGCGCTCCATTGGACCCTACTCCCTCGTTACGCAGCAGCCGCTGGCGGGCAAGGCGCAGTTCGGTGGTCAGCGCTTCGGAGAAATGGAAGTGTGGGCGCTGGAGGCGTACGGCGCTGCGCACACGCTCCAGGAAATCCTGACGGTCAAGTCCGACGACGTGAACGGCCGCAGCCGTGTGTATGAAGCGATCGTCAAGGGCCAGAATCTGCCCGAACCGGGTATTCCGGAGTCGTTCAACGTGCTCGTGAAGGAACTGCAGGCGCTCGGCATCAAGGTCACACTCGGCGCCAGCGATGGCTCCGGTGTCGAACTGATCGACGCTGGCGGGAACAACGGTGGTAACGGCGGGGAGGAATAACGCATGATCGATTTCCGCAGCTCGCGCGAAGCTCGCGCGTCGGCGTTCGACTACATGTCGGTCCGCATCGCCTCGCCCGAGGAGATCCGCGGCCCGAAGGACCCCAAGGAGCGCGAACGGCTGGAAATGGCCGGACTGCGCACTTGGTGGTCGTGGGGCGAAGTCACCAAGCCCGAAACCATCAACTACCGTTCGTTCAAGCCTGAAAAGGACGGTCTGTTCTGCGAGCGCATTTTCGGTCCCGTGAAGGACTGGGAATGCCATTGCGGCAAGTACAAGCGCATCCGTTATCGCGGCGTGATCTGCGATCGTTGCGGCGTGGAAGTCACGTTGAGCAAGGTGCGTCGTGAGCGCATGGGCCATATCGAACTGGCCGTGCCGGTCGCGCACATCTGGTTCTTCAAGACCCTGCCGTCGCCGATGGGCAACCTGCTCGACGTCACGCTGCGTGATCTCGAAAAGGTCATCTACTACAGCAACTACATCGTCGTCGACCCGGGCTCGCAGGAAGTGCGTGAGCGCCAGCTGCTCGACGAAGACGAGTACTTGACGCTGCGCCAGAAGGCCAAGGCCGAAGGCGACACCGCGTTCCAGTGTGACATCGGCGCGCCCGCCGTGCGTGAACTGCTCAAGCGTCTCGACGTCGACAAGACGGCCGAGGAGCTGCGCGGGTCCGTGGTGGGTGAGACGTCGCAGCATCGCAAGAAGCAGATGCTCAAGCGTCTCAAGATCGTCGATGCATTCCGTCTGTCGGGTGAGGGCGGCGAAATCCGCAATCGTCCGGAGTGGATGATTCTCGACGTCATTCCGGTCATTCCGCCGGATCTGCGTCCGCTGGTGCCGCTCGATGGCGGCCGCTTCGCGACGTCCGACCTGAACGACCTGTATCGTCGCGTCATCAATCGCAACAACCGTCTGCAGAAGCTCATCTCGCACCGTGCGCCGGAAGTGATCCTGCGCAACGAGAAGCGCATGCTGCAGGAAGCGGTCGACGCACTGTTCGACAACGGCCGCCGCTCGAAGGCCATTCGTGGCCGCGGCAAGCGTCCGCTCAAGTCGCTGTCCGACATGCTCAAGGGCAAGCAGGGCCGGTTCCGTCAGAACCTGCTCGGCAAGCGCGTGGACTACTCGGGCCGTTCGGTCATCGTCGTGGGTCCGGAGCTCAAGCTGCACCAGTGCGGCTTGCCCAAGGCCATGGCGCTCGAACTCTTCAAGCCGTTCATCATTCACAAGCTCGTCGAGAGCGGTGAAGCGGAGACGGTGAAGCGCGCCAAGAAGATCGTGGAGCGCGAGAACGCGATGGTCTACGAGGTGCTGGAAGGCATCATCAAGGACCACCCGGTGCTGCTCAACCGCGCGCCGACGCTCCACCGTCTGGGTATCCAGGCGTTCGAGCCCGTGCTCGTCGAAGGCAAGGCCATTCGTATTCACCCGCTCGTGACGACGGCGTTCAACGCCGACTTCGACGGTGACCAGATGGCTGTGCACGTGCCGCTGTCGTTCGAAGCACAGATCGAAGCGCGCGTGCTGATGCTGTCGTCGAACAACATCCTGAAGCCGTCGGACGGACGTCCGGTGGCCGAGCCGTCGCAGGACATCGTACTCGGCTGCTACGTCGCCACGAAGGCGCCGTACGCCGACTTCGACAAGAAGAAGGACGATCCCGCGTTCGTGAAGACGCTGCCGTACTACGGCAACTTCTCCGAAGTCGAAATCGCGATCGCCACGGGCCGCGCCACGCTGCAGACGCCGATCCGTTGGCTGCTGGAGACGGAGTCGGGCAAGGAATGGATCGCCACGACCGCGGGCCGCGTGATGTTCAGCGGCATCGTGCCGAAGGTGCTGCCGTTCCTCAACAAGGACATGAAGAAGAAGGCGCTCGGCGAACTGGTCTTCCAGAGCTACCGCACGGCGGGACTCGCGGAGACGGTCGCCATGCTCGATCGCCTGAAGGAGTTCGGTTTCCGCAACGCGACGAAGGGCGGTGTCTCGATCGGTATCGAAGACCTGCACATTCCGAAGGAGAAGCAGGTGCTTCTCACGGAAGCGTCGGAGCGCGTCGAGCGTTTCCAGCGCGCGTACGCGACGGGTAACATCACGAACGGCGAACGCTACAACAAAGTCATCGACACCTGGACGCACGCGAACACCGACATTGCCGACGACATGGTCAAGACCATGCGCGAATCGCAGGGCGGGTTCAACCCGGTGTTCATGATGTTCGATTCCGGTTCTCGTGGTAGCCGCGACCAGATCCGTCAGCTGGCGGGTATGCGCGGCCTCATGGCGAAGCCGCAGAAGAAGCTCACGGGTGGTATCGGCGAAATCATCGAAAATCCGATCAAGTCGAATTTCCGTGAAGGCTTGTCGGTGCTCGAGTACTTCTCCTCCACGCACGGTGCCCGTAAGGGTCTGGCGGACACGGCGCTCAAGACGGCCGACGCCGGTTACCTCACGCGTCGTCTCGTCGACGTCGCGCAGGACATGACGATCGCCGAAGAGGATTGCGGCACGATCCTCGGCATCGACACGGCCGCGCTGAAGGAAGGCGAAGACGTGATCGAGCCGTTGGCCGAGCGTCTCGTCGGCAACGTGGCCGCCGAGGAAGTGTACGATCCGATGGAGCGCGACGAAGCAGGCCGTCCGCGCCTGCTGGTGGAAGCTGGCGCGCTCATCTCGGAAGAGATGGCGCAGGCGATCGAAGATGCGGGCATCGAAACGGTGAAGATCCGTTCCGTGCTCACCTGCGAAGCGAAGCGCGGTCTCTGCCGCATGTGCTACGGCCGCAACCTGGCCACCATGCAGATGGTGGATCTGGGCGAGGCGGTGGGTATCATCGCGGCGCAGTCCATCGGCGAGCCGGGTACGCAGCTGACGCTCCGTACGTTCCACGTCGGTGGTACGGCGGCGCGTATCGCCGAGCAGACGGCGCGCAAGACCAAGAAGGCTGGTGTGATCGAGTTCGGTGATCGTCTCGTGACGGTCATCAACCCGGACGGCCAGAAGGTCGTGACGTCGTACGAAGGCGAACTGATCATCAAGGCGTCGGCCGACAAGAACGCGCTCATCGAAGCGCGTCTGCAGGTGCCGCTCGGCGCGTACCTCATGGTCGAAGACGGCCAGTCGGTCAAGAAGGACGACACCGTGTTCACGTGGGACCCGTACTCCAACCCGATCATCGCCGACGTCGAGGGCACGATTCGTTTCGTGGATCTCGTCGAAGACGAATCGCTGTCGGAAGAGCTGGATGAACTCACGGGTCTGCGTCAGCGCGTGGTCATCGAAGACCGCGAAAAGAAGCTGCACCCGCACATCGAGATCTGGCAGAACAACGGCGGCAAGGAGAAGCGCGTGCGCGACTTCATCCTGCCGGTGGGCGCCGTGATCACGATCGAAGACGGACACGAGATCAAGGCCGGTACGATCATGGCCAAGATCAGCCGCGAAGCCTACAAGACGCGCGACATCACCGGCGGTCTGCCGCGTGTTGCCGAACTCTTCGAAGCGCGCCGTCCGAAGGATCCGGCCACGATTTCCGAAGTCGACGGCTTCGTGCGGTTCGGCGAAATCAAGCGCGGCAAGCGCGAGGTGTTCGTCCGTCCCGCGATGGTCGACAAGGGCGTCTGGCAGGTGGACGAGTCGCAGGCGGAGCAGGTGTACGAAGTGCCGTCAGGCAAGCACCTGCGCGTGCACGAGGGTGACCGCGTCCGTGCTGGCGACCGTATCAGCGAGGGCCCCGTCAATCCGCACGACATTCTGCGCATCAAGGGCCCGCGCGCGGTACAGGAGTATCTGCTCAACGAAGTGCAGGAGGTCTATCGCCTGCAGGGCGTGAAGATCAACGACAAGCACATTGGCGTGATCGTGAAGCAGATGCTGCAGAAGGTGCGCATCGTGGAGTCGGGCGACACCGAGATGCTCGAAGGCGAGCATGTCGATCGCGCGGTCTTCCGCGAGACGAACGAGGACGCCAAGAAGCGAAAGATCGTGCCGGCGACGGCCGAACCGCTGCTGCTTGGTATCACCAAGGCCTCGCTCACCACGCAGTCGTTCGTGTCGGCGGCTTCCTTCCAGGAAACCACGCGCGTCCTCACCGACGCGGCCATTCGTGGCTCGCGCGACGACCTGCTGGGTCTCAAGGAGAACATCATCATCGGTCACCTCATCCCTGCCGGTACGGGTATGTACCGCTACCAGGAAGTGGATGTGGAATCGGATGCCCTGCCGGTGCCGGAGCCGTTGCCGGAACCGCTCGAGCCGAACTTCGATGCCTTGCTGCCGGCTTTCGAGCCCTCAGCCTTCACGATGCCGGACGAGTAAAAGGTGGAATGCAGAAGGGGCGGGCCCAAAAGGCCCGCCCCTTTTGTATTCCTTGAGATCTGAGAACTGAGAGCTGAGAACTCAGAACTCAGAGCTCAGCTCTGGATAGGCGTGAGAGTCGAGCAACGCAGGAGTGAGAGGCGAGGACCTGCGGTTGGGGTAACCGCCACTGCGGGACCTCGCCTCTCACTTCTGCGTTACTCGACTCTCGCACCTATCCGGGCTGGCGTCTCGTCTCTCGGCCTCTCGCTGCTTTATCTGGCACTCCGATCTCAGATCTCAGATCTCAGATACCCGTGCGTCGCAACGATGCAACTGACGCGAAAATGGTGACGGTGCCCCGCGCGCTCTGTGCTATCGTCGCGCATGCCTCACAATCCCCATAACCTTCAGGTCGTGCAGCGCGCGTTCGCGCTCTCGGTCGATGTGCACCGACTCGCCGACCGCTACCATGACGCCATGGCCCATTCCTCACCGGGCATGCGCAATCAGTTGCTGCGCGCCGTGAACTCCATCGCGCTCAATCTTGCCGAAGGTACCGGCCACGACGCGCCTGCAAAGACCGCTTCGTTCTGCAGCATCGCCATCGCCTCGTGCAACGAGGTCGAACTGCAGTTGCGTCTAGCCCTCGCCTTGCAAGCCATTCCCGCAGAATACGACACCCTGATCGAGGAAGTGATTGAAATCCGAAGGATGACCTACGGCTTCCGAAAACACGTCCTAACCAAGACGATCTGACCTCTCTCCCCTGCGTGACTCAACTCTCACCCCTATCAAAAACTCAGTTCTGAGCTCTGAGCTCTGGTCTCTGAGCTCTGAGCTCTCAGCCCTGAGTCCTCAGTTCTGATTGCGCCGCCGCGCCGCCATTGTGGCTGCCGTGTCCAGCCACGCCCCCACCTGCTTGCGCGCGCTTTCGAGGCTCACGCCGCGGACCCCGTCGGCGTTGGATGCCACCACTTCGGCGGCGCGCGTGAAGCGGCCGGTCCGTACGTCGGTCAGCATCGTCACCATCGCTACCGAATCACCGCGTGTCATCATCCATCCGCTCACGACGAAGTCGGCTCGCAGCGCCCACCCCACGGACATCTTGTCCGGGAGTGATCGCGAGGCGCGTTCGGTGACGTCGGTCGACACGACATCGAACCGTTCACCGGGGATGGCGTCGCGCAATTGCGTGGCCGCGTCGCGTGCGAGGCCGTTGAGTTCACGGCGGCCCGTCGCGTTGGTGAAGGTGGTGACCACCACGCGCAGTCGACCATCGCTTGGTGGGGCCAGCAACGGCGCCACGAACGACGACGGACGCGGCATGGTGCGCGTATCGATACCGGATACGCTCACGCCACTGCGGCTGCTTGCAGGCGCTCCCGGCGCCGGCGGTTCCATGCGGAACACACGCGGCGCCGTGGCGAGCGCGGAGTCCATGTGCTTGATGGCCCGTGTCATGGAGTCGGCAAAGATGCGGCCGACTTCGGCCAGCAGCAGTTCGCGATCGACCTCTGCGGTGCCGCCGTCGCCCATGCGCACAAACACGCGCGTCATCTTGCCCCCGGCCGCGTTGGTGTCACCGGCTGTTGCGGCCGGGGGGCGAGCGGGTGACGTCGGGGCCGACGTTTGCCGTTTCCGGACCGCGTCGGCGATGGCCAGCGATTCCGCACGCGTGATCACGAGCGGGACGGAGACGGTCGGGGTCCCATCGGCAATGTCACGGAATACGGCAACAGTATCGCTGAGCGTCCCCATCGCGTTCGCCCCACTGTCGGCGGCGACGCCTGCGTCGCTCGTCGGCGAGGCGACCGATGCCGTCCCGCCCGGGCCCGCATCCCGCGCGTCGAGCCCGTCGGGCGACGACGGCGGGGTGCTCTTGGGCATCACCGCCCAGACGACGGCAGCGACCGCGGCCAGACCGAGCCCGAGCAGCGCCGGCCGAGGCCCCGAACGGCGCGACGCGACGGTTACGCCGGTGGTCATGGGCGGGAGCGCCTCGAGTTCGGCCAGCAGCGCCTTAGCCGTGGCGGGGCGTTTGCCAGCGTCTTTCTCGAGACAGTGCATGATGAGCTGCGACAGCGGCTCCGGCACGTCCTTGAGCGCCCGGTGCGGGGGCTCAGGCATTTGGGTGAGCTGTGCCGCGAGTGTGGCCTGCGGCGAGCTGCCCGTGAACGGGCTCTTGCCCGTGAGGAGCTCGTACGCGAGCAGGCCGACTGCATAGAGGTCCACGCGGTGATCGGCCGCGGGATCGGCGGCCAACTGCTCAGGCGCCATGTACGCCGGAGTCCCGATCGCCATGCCCGTGGTGGTCCCGCCATGTTGCGGGATGGCCGCGCTCAGCGCCTTGGCCACGCCGAAGTCGGTGACGAGCGCGTGCATCCCCGACGTGAGGATGTTGTCGGGCTTGATGTCCCGGTGCACGACGCCGCTGGCGTGCGCGTAGGCGAGGGCATCGACCACATCGTGGAGAATGCGTACCACGTCGCGTGCGGAGAGCCGCTGCTGCCGCGTGAGCGTGCCGCGCAGCGATTCGCCGTCGATATAGGGCATCGAGTACCAGAGCAGCCCCGCATCGTCTCCGGCGGCCAATACGGGCACGATGTGGGGGTGCTGTAACTGTGCCACCAGCTGGATCTCCCGCCGAAAGCGCTCGACGTTGACGCCGGCCGCCAGTTCCGGGGGGAGCACCTTCACCACCACTCGACGCCCCAAGGCCAGCTCGGTCGCGACGAACACGCGCGACATCCCCGCGCCCCCCAGTTCCCGCTCGATCCGGAACTCGGTCGCCAACGCCGCTTGTAGTCGATCCTGAAAGTCGCTCACAGCAAAACACCCGGGAAAACGGACAAAGGGCACGCCAGCACGTCCCCTACAAAGTTTACGTCTGGAGCCCCCGTGTTGTTACGACACCCCCTCCCCCAAACCGGATGCCACCTGACCTCTCACCTCTGCGTTCCTCAACTCTCACCCCTATCAAAGTCTCAACTCTCGATTCCCAACTCTCGTCTCTCGCCTCTCGTCTCTAGCCCCCCGCCCCCCGTTGACCGAACCCCCCAAGCTGATTAAGCTCAGGGTTCTGTTCCGTGCCGTCCCCTATCTCGGGGGCGATCCACGTAGAAGTCGGAGTACGAACTCCCCCTCGGCCTACCAGCCGAAGGGCTACCAACATCTGATGCCTACGATCAACCAGCTGGTCCGCCGCGCCCGTAAGGACGTGGTGGAGAAGTCCAAGGCGCCCGCGCTCAAGAGCAATCCGTTCAAGCGTGGCGTGTGCACCCGCGTCTATACCACGACGCCCAAGAAGCCCAACTCGGCGCTGCGCAAGGTTGCGCGTGTTCGTCTGACGAACCAGCTCGAAGTCACGGCCTACATTCCCGGCGAAGGCCACAACCTTCAGGAACACTCCATCGTGCTCGTGCGCGGCGGCCGTGTGAAGGACCTCCCGGGTGTGCGGTACCACATCGTTCGTGGTACGCTCGACGCCTCCGGCGTCAACGGCCGTAATCAGAGCCGCTCCAAGTACGGTACCAAGCGTCCCAAGAAGGGTGCGGCGGCTGCCGCGGCCGGAGGTAAGAAGAAGTGAGCCGTCGCAAGAGTGCCGTAAAGCGTACCGTGCTGCCTGATGCACGCTACGACAGCCAGACCGTCTCGAAGTTCATCAACAACCTGATGATCCAGGGCAAGAAGTCCACCGCCGAAGGCATCTTCTACGGCGCCATGGACATTGTCGAGGCGAAGACCAGCCAGCCGGGTGTGGGCGTGTTCAAGCAGGCGCTCAACAACCTCAAGCCGGTGGTCGAAGTGAAGAGCCGCCGCGTTGGCGGTGCCACGTACCAGGTCCCGGTCGAGGTCCGCCAGGATCGCCGCACCGCGCTGGCCATGCGCTGGCTCATCAACTACTCGCGCGATCGCAACGAAAAGTCGATGCCCGAGAAGCTGGCCGCCGAAGTCCTCGCCGCCTCGCGTGGTGAAGGCAACGCGATCAAGAAGAAGGAAGACACCCATCGTATGGCCGAAGCCAACAAGGCGTTCGCCCACTACCGCTGGTAAGACCACAGGCTGGTCCTGTTGGTCGAAGCGCCCCGGATGCTCTGCATCCGGGGCGCTTGTCGTTTACCGCGCGCGAACGCCGTTACCCCAATCGCAGCGCCCCAGGGCTAGCAGAATTGTGATCTTTGGCACCGCGGGCAGCCCCCGTTCGTGTACATTTCTCTGGCAATGGGACCCAGGTCCGTATTACAGTGCAGGCACGGAGATCACGCCGTTTGCCCAGTTCCAGAGGGAAAGCCCGTTTCTCCACCGGCACTCGTCACGAAGACGGAAAAAGCGTTTTGGCGCTGGCCGGCGCTGTTGCGTGACCAATTACGTCGCGTCACTTTGCTGTAGGACACGCGCTCCGATCCGGGGTCGCGAAACGGCAAAGCTGGCGAAAGCCAGTGACGCAAAGCTCCAGGGCTCCACACATCGCATGATGTGTCTGCCGGCTGAGCTACCGAACGATCACTGAGGCGACGGACATGCGCACAGCATGGCAGCAGGCGGTACAGCGGTTCACACACCGGACAGGGAGCACGGCCGTCGCCGGCGCGCTCATCCTGCTGGCGTCGTGCCGCCCTGCGGTCCCCAGCACGAGCGTCGGCTCCGCGGCGGGCGCCGTCGGAAGCGCCAACGCCATCCTCGCCGCCCCCACGCGCCGCGATGACGCCACCCGCGTGCAGATGCTCCGCGTCGCGAACCGTTTGCCCCGCGTCTCTTTTCCGCGGCTGCGGGCGGATTGCCTGACGCAGGGCGAGGCGTTCGGTGACTGGACGGTGCGCTTCGATGGCTACGGCTGCGTGACCGTCGGCGGACGATTCGGGCAGGGCACGCTCGCCATGGGTCCCAAGTCCGCCGAGAAGGGCTGGCAGACGCATGCCCCCCTCGTGCTCGGACCGGCGTACGGCGATCAGCTCATGTACCATACCCGCGTCGAAACCACGGCGCAGCTCCGCGACGGAGAGCCGAACCCGTGGGAAGTCGCGTGGGTCATCTGGCAGTACGAAGACGACAGCCGCTTCTACTACTTCATCCCCAAGCCCAACGGCTGGGAACTCGGCAAGCGCGACCCCAGCTACCCGGGCGGCCAGCGCTTCCTGGCCTCAGGGCACCTCGAAACGTTTCCCATCGGGAAGGTCTACGACGTGACCATTGTCCAGGACAACGACAAGCTCGCCGTCTTCGTCGATGGCCGCGAGATCGTGCGGACCCGTGATGCCGAAAAGCCGTACACCAAGGGACGCATCGGGATCTATGCCGAAGACGCGGCCATCAAGGTCCACTCGGTCCGGGCGCTCTAGCCCCTCTCCAGGCGAGCTCGACAATAATGCGCGTCACCCGACCGGGTGGCGCGTTTGTTGTTGACGGGACCGGCGGAGACCATAACGCCGGTTTCATGCACTGGGCTTTGAACGGGCTTGGAGCAAGCTCTAGCTTGTACACGGCTGGCACGCCGGTGACGCGTTTTGCCGTCTCGGCGTCTATCGCGTAAGTCACACCACCGGTATGCTTTCTTTCGCTGCGGGCCTGTCGACCTCGTCGTTCGCGACAAGAGCGGCCGGTGCGCCGCCGTGTTGTGTTCCCCTCTTTGGTCACCGTGCTGCTCATTCTTCGTGAATTCCTGACGCGACGACGCGTCGCCAGCGTGGTCCGTCTGTGTGTGCTGGTCGTGCTGGCGGCGTTGGCCCCAGTGGCGACCGCGAGCGCGCAGGACGCGCCCGCCGACAGATATGCCAGCGCGATGAACGTGGCCTACGCGGCGCGTCAGCGAGGCGACACGGCGGCCGCACGCGACTATTTCGTGCGCGCCATCGCGGCGGACAGTACGAAGCCGGCGCCGCACATCGAACTCGGCTATCTGGAACTGGCGAGTGGTAACAAGCCGGCCGCGGCCCGTTGGTTCGGACAGGGCGCAGCCCGTGCGCCGGAGAATGCCGATGTGCGCCGACAGCTCGCCTATGTGCTCATCGATTTGCGCCGTACGAGTGAGGCTATCGCCGCGTTCGAAAGCATCGCGACGACACCCGGCGGCTACGCCGATCGCGACCGGCTCGCGTTGGCATATCTGTACGACAGCGCCATGCGCAACGCGGAGGCGCTCGCGGCATTTCGCGCGGCGTCGGTGAGCGCCGATACGGCCGTGGCAAATCCGGCCAAGCGCGCGCTGCGGGTGAAGGGCAATGTGGGGACGGTGCTGTTCTCCGAAGGCTACCTCGCGCCGTTTTACCAGACGCGTTTCGACAATGCCATCGGCTTTGGCTTCGTGCGTCATGGCATCGAAAGCGGATCGGCGTGGGCGCCGGCGGCGTATTCGTCGTTGCGCGTGACACGCGACAGCAAGTCGACCGGCGGCGGCGGACAGTCGCGCGTGTTGTCTGACAATGCCGCCATTCTCGCCGCGGGCGCCCGCGTGCGCCCGTGGCACGGACCGGTATGGCTGTACGCGGAAGCCGGTGGTGCGTACTCTCTGCTCGCTGACGACAGTCTGACATGGCGCCGCGATATTCGCACGGGTGCCTATCTCATTGCGCAGGACGAGCGCCGCGTCGTGCGCAACGCCAACTGGAAGCTGCTCACGGATATCGCCGCCGACGTGAGCTATTACGAGCGCTTCGACAAGAACGTGATTGGCTACGCCCAGCTGCGCGAAGGCGTACGCTTCGGGACGACCGGCAAGCTCGCGCTCGACATTTTCGGACGCGGGTGGCTCGGCTACGACAGTCGCGGGGACTTCTTCAATCGCGCCGCGGAATCGGGTGGTGGAGTGGCACTTCGCGTGGGGCCGCATCTGGTGCTGCTCACCGAAGGCATCTACGGCCGCTTCCTCGAGACGCCGGCACCCGGCGTGGCGCGTCGCTATCAGGATTGGCGATTCACCGTCGTGTGGGGGTGGCGCGCGCTCAAGCCGCTGCGTGAGGAGGGCGCCCGATGACCGGTTTGGAGATGGCGGTCATCGTGATCTCGGTGCTCTATCTGATCTTCGCGATTGACGACCTGCTGTTCGATACCACCTTCTGGCTTGGCAAGTTCTTCGGCTGGTGGAAGCGCCCCACCATCACCGTGAAAGAACTTCGCGAGGTCAGTGAATGGCGCATTGCCATCGTCACGCCCGCGTGGAAGGAAGACGACGTCATCGCGCGCATGCTGTTGTACAACCTGCCGCGCCTCGACTACCAGCGCTACGACTATTGGATCGGCACGTACCAGAACGACCCGGATACGCGGCGCGAAGTCGACAAGGTGCGGGCGGTGTATCCGAACGTGCGCAAGGTGACCACCACCAACGACGGCCCGACGTCGAAGGCGGACTGCGTCAACACGGTGCTGGCGGCGATTGTGGAGCACGAGCAGCGCGCGGGGCTGCGCTACGATCTCATCGTCTTTCACGACGTGGAGGATCTGGTGCATCCGCAAGAGTTGCGGTTGCTCAACTGGTACTTCCGCAACGATGATGTGGATTTCGTGCAGTTGCCGGTGCTGTCGACCCCGCCGTTTTGGTACGACTTCGTTGCCGGTACGTACATCGACGAATTCGCCGAGATGTACACGAAGAACATGTTCGTGCGTGAGAAGGTGTGGGGCTTCGTGCCCTCGGCGGGTGTGGCCACGTGCGTACGTCGTTCGGTCATCGACCAGCTCATGGAGGAGCGCAACGGCACGCCGTTCGCGACCAACTCTCTCACCGAAGACTACGACCTCGGACTCGGCCTCACGGTGCAGGGGCGCCCAACGCGGTACCTGCATCAGTACGTGCAGATCGACGAAAACGACAAAGGATCGGAAGAGCTGATCGCCACGTGGGCGCCGTTTCCGCAGACGTTCCGTACCGCGGTGCGTCAGCGCACGCGTTGGATGGCCGGCATTGTGTTCCAGGGATGGGAGCATTGGGGCTGGCCACAAGGGTTGAGCTGGTTGCTGGCGCACGATCGACGCGGGCCGTTGGGCTATCTGGTCGTGCTTGCCGGCTATCTGTTGCTCATCTACTTCGTGGGCTACGAATGGACGCGCGTGTTCTACGACCGCTCGCTCCCCGAAATGCTCGACGAGCCGTGGTTTGCGTGGCTGTTCTGGATCGGGTTGTTCTTCATGGGCAATCGTCTGGCGCAGCGCGCGATCAGTACGGGCAAGCTGTATGGCGTGGGGCAGGGGCTGCTGTCGATCTTCCGCACGCCCTTCTCGAACATCGTGAACATGGTGGCCACGTTCCGCGCGGCCAATCAGTATTTCAAGTCGCGCCGTACCGGTATCCCCATGAGCTGGGACAAAACCGAGCATTCGTTGCCGCCGCAGGTGGGTGCGCAGATGCGTCTTGGTGAACGGCTCATTGAGGAGAAGAAGCTCACCACGCAGCAGCTCATGCTCGCCCTCAAGCAGCAGCGTGAGCAGGGCGGCCAGTTGGGCGCCATTCTCGTGAAGCAGGGCGCGGTGTCCCGTGACGATGTCGAAACCGTAGTGAGGAACACACGCGCATGAGTAAATCCCGCTGGTTGACCCCGATGCGCGGGAGCATGCCCGCCATTGGCAGCAAGCCGATCGTCGCCGTCGTCGTGGGGACCCGTCCGGAGGTCATCAAGATGGCGCCGGTCGTTCGGGCGCTGCGCGAATCGGCGTTACTGTCATGCACGCTGGTGAGCACGGGGCAGCATCGCGATCTGCTGTCGCGCGCCTTCGAAGACGTGGGGATCCTACCGGACATCGAGCTCTCGCTGATGACGGAGAATCAGTCGCCGAGTGCGTTCGTGGCGCGATGCATCACGGCGCTCGATGAGGTGTTTGCGCAGCTCAAGCCGCAGTCGGTCCTGGTGCAGGGGGATACGAGCAGTGCCTGTGCGGGAGCGATGGCGGCGACGTGGCGATCGGTCCCGGTGGGCCATGTGGAGGCGGGGCTGCGCTCTTTCAACTTTCAGGAGCCGTTCCCCGAGGAGTTCCACCGTCGCGTGGTCGGCGTGGCGGCGCAGTGGCACTTTGCGCCAACGCCGGAGAGCCGCGACAACCTGCTGCGCGAAGGGGTGCCGATGCACCGCATCTTCGTCACGGGCAATACGATCGTCGACGCCGTGCAGCAGATGGACGTGTCACGTCCGTTCGAGAATTCATTGCTCGACGCGATCCCCGCGGGCCGGCTGGCGCTGGTGACGGCGCACCGGCGCGAGAATCAGGGTGAGTCGATGCGCGACATTGCGCGCGCGGTGAAGCGGCTGGTGTCGGCGGTCGCCGACCTGCAGGTGGTGTTGCCGCTGCACCCGAATCCGAACGTGCGCGGGCTCTTCGAGCAGGAACTGGGGGGCACGCCGCGGGTGCATTTGCTGGAGCCGCTCAGCTATCCGGATCTGCTCAAGGTGTTGCATAAGAGCACGATCATTCTGTCGGACTCCGGCGGGTTGCAGGAGGAGGCGCCGAGTGTGGGGCGTCCCATTTTGATCTTGCGGGAGCGGACCGAGCGCCCGGAGGTGGTGCAGGTGGGTGCCGGCATTCTGGTGGGGACCGATCCCGACCTGATCGTGAAGGAGGCGCTGTCGATCCTGTGCGACCCGGTGGTGTACGAGCGGATGGTGACGGTCCCGAACCCGTTCGGGGATGGGAAGGCGTCGGCGCGGATTACGGAAATCCTGGAATCGGCGTTGTGTGAAGAGGTCGATTTGCCGCGGATGTCGATGGTACTGTAGCCGGGTGCCGGCG
Organism: bacterium; assembly: GCA_027484025.1. Lineage (GTDB taxonomy): Bacteria > Gemmatimonadota > Gemmatimonadetes > Gemmatimonadales > Gemmatimonadaceae > Gemmatimonas. Next base: position 3,062 of record JAIXTI010000251.1, on the reverse strand, counting down.
GCTGTGGCACGGAAACGCAAACTGAGGCAACGATGCAGCAGGTGTGATGCTGCTGTTGTGCCGATGCAACGTCGGGCGCTAGATTTGCTGCAGCAGGGCGGCATCGGCGCCCGATTTTCGTGATGCAGAGGGGGCGGGGCTTATGGTTCGGTCTGGCATACCTTATGCTCATAGCACGTATCAGAAGTCGCCAATCTGGCGCCTGCGATACACCTGAATGGACGGACACCATGGCTTTTCGCACTTCCCTGACACAGACAACGATGCGCGCGGCGGCGGTCGCCCTTGGGCTGGCGTTCGCGGCGGGGCAGGCGTCTGCGCAGTCGTCGACCAACTTCGAGTCCATCGGATACGGCGGAGCGTCGACGCAGTGCCAGTGGGATGGGGCGTCCTCGATGATCGGGGCGTTGAACGGGTTCACGTTCTACGGGCTACGCGCGCTTGACCTGGCGAACTACCAGCGATGCTGGGAAGAGAGCAACACCAAGACCCAGCAGAACTTCTACGAGAAGACCGGGGTGGTGGCGCTCGGCTCCGAGCAGGCGTTGGTGCAGTCGAACGGGAGTTCGTTCGTGCTGCAGCGCCTCGGGATCGGATCGGGATGGACCACGCCGATCAAGATCACCATGCGTGCCGGCAGCTGGGCGGGTGGCCAGTTCTTCACGAAGGATTGGAGCCTTGGCGGCCCGATCCAGAATCTGGACGGTCTCCCGACGCAGGCCATCGACTATTTCTGGCTGGACGTGGATTGGCAGCTGCCGACCACCGAGAGCGGCATGGCGAACTACGACCCGTTCAACAGCCGGGCGCGGAATGCGGCGGCTGGGGCGACTGACGGGAAGCCGTACTTGACCTACTTCGTGGACAACATGGAAGTCACGGTCCCGGTCCCCGAGCCCACGTCGTTCGCGCTGGTTGGGGCCGGACTGTTGGGATTGGCGGGTGTGGCCCGTCGCCGCCGTCAGGGTTCGCGTTAAGCTGGTGTAGGTGGCAGGACCCGCCGCGCCGCCGGGATCGAGTCCGGGCGGCGCGGTTTGGTTTTGGAGGGGCGAACGTTTCCCTCAACTTCCTGCCGTTTTCGACTGACTCCGGGTTGACTTCCGTGCCTGAGCCAGTCATGTTAGGAGTCTGCCTCCAAACGCCTACATAGGGTTCGGTTGGCGGAACCCCAATTCAACGTCGTATCTGGAGTCAGCAGTTCTCTGGACACGGCGCGCCAGGGTCCCCACTCGCGCAGCAGCGGCGAGCGTACCCGGCGACAGCGGATGGATACCGCTCCCATTGGGGAGGTCAGGTCCAGCCGTTTTTTTGCTGGTTCACTTCTGTTCTCTCACTGCGCTGCCCTGGCGGCGCATACCGAAGACTATGCCGCGTAGCACCCCGCTCCAGCATTACCGCAATATCGGCATCATGGCGCACATCGATGCCGGCAAGACGACCACGACCGAGCGCATCCTGTACTACACGGGAAAGTCGCACAAAATCGGTGAAGTGCATGATGGCGCTGCCACCATGGACTGGATGGAGCAGGAACAGGAGCGCGGCATCACGATTACGTCGGCCGCGACGACCTGCTTCTGGATGCGTCATGGTCAGGCGCACGACAAGGGCGCAGGCCCCGAGTTCCGCATCAACATCATCGACACGCCGGGCCACGTGGACTTCACCGTCGAAGTGGAGCGCTCGCTTCGCGTGCTCGACGGCGCCGTCACGCTGCTCGACTCGGTGGCCGGTGTGGAGCCGCAGACGGAAACGGTGTGGCGTCAGGCCGACCGGTACCGCGTGCCGCGCATGATTTTCTCGAACAAGATGGACCGTGTGGGCGCGAACTTCGATCGCTGCCTCGCGATGATCCGCGACCGTCTGAGCAAGCGCGCGTTCCCGCTGCAGCTGCCCGTCGGATCCGGTGAAACGTTCACGGGCCACATCGACGTGCTCGAGCGCAAGCAGTACATCTTCCACGACGAGACGATGGGCAAGACGTTCTCGGTGGTCGACGTGCCGGCCGAGTTCAAGGATGCCTGCGAGCAGGCGCGCCACGAAGCGATCGAAGCGGCCGTCGAACACGACGAAGCGCTGATGGAGAAGTACCTGGCTGGCGAAGAGCTCTCGATGGACGAGATCCGCTCCGCCATCCGCGCGGCGACGATCGCGATGGAGTTCATCCCGGTCCTCTGCGGCGCCTCGTTCAAGAACAAGGGTGTGCAGGCGCTCCTCGACGCGGTGATCGACTATCTCCCCGCGCCGATCGACGTGCCGGCCATTCAGGGCCATCTGCCGCACCACGACGAAACGTTCATCGATGCGCCGATCAACGACGACGCGCCGTTCGCGGCGCTGGCGTTCAAGATCGCGACCGACCCGTTCGTCGGAAAGCTGACCTTCTTCCGCGTCTACTCGGGCGTGATGCAGTCGGGCAGCTACGTCTACAACAGCACGAAGGACAAGCGTGAGCGTGTCGGTCGTCTGCTGCAGATGCATGCGAACAAGCGTGAAGAAATCGAGGAAGTGCGCGCCGGCGACATCGCCGCCGCGATCGGGCTCAAGGACACGCGTACGGGCGACACGCTCTGCACGGAAGACCACCCGCTCATCCTCGAAGCGATGAAGTTCCCGGCCCCCGTCATCGACGTCGCGATCGAGCCGAAGACGAAGGCGGACCAGGACAAGCTGGCGATCGCGCTGCAGAAGCTCGCCGAAGAAGATCCGACGTTCCGTGTGCGTTCCGACGCCGAGACGGGCCAGACGATCATCGCCGGTATGGGCGAATTGCACCTCGAGATCATCGTCGACCGCATGATGCGCGAGTTCAAGGTCGACGCGAACGTGGGCCGTCCGCAGGTGGCCTATCGCGAGACGATCAAGAAGCGCGTTGAGAAGATCGAAGGGAAGTTCATCCGCCAGTCAGGCGGTAAGGGTCAGTTCGGCCACGTGGTCATCAACATGGAGCCGTCCGAACAGGGCCAGGGCTTCGTGTTCGAAGACAAGATCGTGGGCGGTGTCATTCCGCGTGAATACATCGGCCCCGTGGAACAGGGCATCAAGGAAGCGCTGGAAAATGG
>JAIXTI010000030.1 GCA_027484025.1 bacterium | reverse complement strand
TCGGCTTGGGGAGCAGCGCGACAGCCGTGGAGCGCAACACGTCGGCGGTGGAGAGCGTGAGGGACAAGTCGCCGGTGATGAGCACCACCGCCGTACCCGGCAAGGCGCTCGCAATGCCTTCGGCAGCCTGCACGCCCGTCGCGCCCGGCATATGCATGTCCAGCAATACAGCGTCGGGCGTGAACTGCTGCGCCTTCTCGATCGCTTCCGTCCCGCTGTCCACCTCGGCCACGACCATGTGGCCAAGAGCGCTCAGCAGATCCACCAGGGTGGAGCGCTCGAGCGCGTTGTCTTCGGCAACCAGGACGCGAATGGTCGTGGGGAGTTCGGACATAGTGTTACTCGGTGGTTTGTGCGGGAGTGTGCTTCCCGGCAATGTGCGCCTTCAGTTCGGGTGCCCGCAACGGTTTGCGCAGCACGAATTCCGCGCCGTCCGCTTCTTCGGGACCGACGCTGGGTTCCCAGCCGGTAATGACACCAACGCGGATGGCCGGGTGCTCCGCCTTGGCCTGCTTCACGAGCTCCCAGCCGTTGCCGTCCGGAAGCCCTACATCGGTCAACATGAGATCGAACGGTGCGGCCTGTGACGTCTGGAGTGCTTCACGCGCTTCCGCGCAGCTCGCCACCGCCACCACATCGTGTCCATCACCCTGCAAGATACGCCGCAGGAATTCACGCCCGTCGTCGTGATCTTCCACGACGAGAATACGTCGCGGCTGAATATCGGGCACTTCTTCCGCCACCGGCTCGGGGAGGGAGATCGCCTGCAGCGGAAAGCGCAGCAGCACTTCGGTACCGCGTCCGATGACCGACGAAATCGTCGCCGTACCGCGATGCCGACGGGCAATGCCGTAGACCTCGGCCAGCCCCAACCCCGATCCCTTGGCGCCCTTGGTGGTGAAGAACGGCTCGAACGCGCGCTCGCGTACTTCGGCCGACATCCCGACGCCGGTGTCTCGCACAGCGAGACAGGCGTCACCGCCTTCGACCGCCGTCCGCACCGTCAGTGTGCCGCCCTCGGGCATGGCATCGATCGCGTTCTGCACGAGATTCAGCAGCGCTTCGCGGATTTCACCCGGCAGGCCTCGCGTGATGGCCCGGTCGGAGAACATGCGCACGATACGCACCTCGCGACTCTCACTCGAGCGCTGCAGTCGCATGGGTTCCGTGAGATCGAGCACTTCTTCCGCGAGGTGCGACAAATCGACCTCGACGTCACCGCCGGGATGCACCGGTTCCTGGCGAATGAAACGTCCCACGCGTGACGCGGTCGCCGCGCCGATCTCTGCCGCCTTGCGAATGCGATCGGCATAGTCGCGTACTGCATCGGGCGACTCGGCATGGTGCCGCAGCAGATAGGCGGCGGCCATGATGGGGTTGAGCGCGTTGTTCACGTCGTGCATCACGCCGGCGGCCAGCTGCCCGACGGCCGAGAGACGTCGTTCACGCACCTGCTCTTCCTGCAGGGCAATGAGCGCGCGCGAGCGTTCTTCGACCAAGCGCTCCAGCTCCTGCTCGTTCTGCGCAGCCGTTGCTCCCGTGGTGAGCGCGCCTTCCTGCTCCAGGAGCTTTTGCTCGAGCCGCTCGCGATCGGTCACATCACGATCGAGCAAAAGCACGCCGGCAATGCGGCCGTCGTTGCCGTGCATGGGTGACGCGTATGACTCGAGCACGCGCCGGCCGCCCAGTCGACGCACTTCGAGCATCTGGCGGCGCACCGTTTGCCCGGAGAGCGCCCGCATGCCCGGGGTATCGAGGAAGGACAGCGGCCGTTGGTTGGCCACGTCGTGTGGTGCGTCGAGCTCCCACAATTCGCGAATGGTGAGCGGCTGACGCGCCTCGTGCTCACGCGCTGCGTTTTCGTTGGCTTGCTGAATGCGCCCGGAGACATCCACCACACGCACCGATGACGGCGTCAGCTCGAGAATGGCGCGCAACTCGCGTTCGGCGCGAGCCGCGCCCGCGCGCTCAGCTTCACGATCGGTCACGTCCACAGCGGAGACGAGCAACAGGTCGTGATCGAAAACCGACAGGTGCACCTCGGCGACACGTGCATCGCGCCCGAACGGAATAACGCCGAGTTCGGTCGCCTGTCCGATCATCGCGTGCCGCATGGCGTCGAGCACCGGCGTACCGAACGGCTGCAGCACGACCTTGTAGTGCTGCGCAGAGAGCGGGGCGTGCTCATCGACGACGAACATCGCGCGACCGCGCGCGTTGACGGTGACCACATACCCGTCGCGTTTGAAAAGGGCCGCCGCCGTTGGCAACGACTCGAGAAGCGCCGTGAGGCGTGCTCGCTCGCGGTCGGAACCTTCTGGCTGCTGATCTACGGGACGACCTGAGGAATTCATCGATGGACCGAAGGCACCGCATGCGCAGGAACTCGCAACTTCGCGAGTGCCCGTCGGGCCGGTGCGCCTGTCTCTGCTTTACAGAAACTGATCAAACGTAGTGCCAGTTGGTACCAAGGGTCAAACTGTGGTATTGATAGCCGGATTTCGTCAACGAGTGACTTGCCCTAGCAAGCATTCGCCCTACCACCAATGTGCGCGACTTCACGTCCCCAGTTTGCTCGTGCTGTAACGGTCCCTGACACGAAGTCCGTGTTTCCCCTGTAACTTTCGAGCATGTCGCAATTCAAGAGCACGCTGCTCCGCGTTCTGATCATTCAGGTCATCACCCTCGTCGGCCTGTGGCTTCTCCAGTCACGGTACACCACATGAGGGGCTGATCATGCATTGGATCAACTGGGTGATCGTCGCCGTCTACCTCGTGGTCGTCATTCTGGACGGCCTGCGGCGCACGCGCGGGACGAAAGACATCGAAGGGTATTTCCTCGCCAGCCGCAGCCTGCCGTGGTGGGCCGTGGGGCTGAGCGTCATGGCGACACAGCTGTCAGCCATCACGCTCATCGGCACCACCGGACAGGGCGCGACCGACGGCCTGCGTTTCGTGCAGTTCTACTTCGGGTTGCCCATCGCGATGGTAATCCTTGGCGTGACGCTCGTGCCGTTCCTGCACGGCGCCAAGGTGTAGTCGTCATACGGGTATCTCGGGCGGCGCTTCGATGCCCAGACCCGTTGGCTCACCTCGCTGCTCTTTCTGCTCTCGCGCGGGATGTCGGCCGGCACCATCATCGCGGCACCCAGTGTGGTACTCAGCGCCATCTTCGGCTGGGATATCCTCTGGTGCGTGCTGCTCATCGGCGTGCCCACCATTGCCTACACGGTGCTTGGCGGTGTCGAAGCGGTAGCGTGGGCCGATGTGAAGCAGATGGTCGTCATTGTATCGGCGCTGCTGGCCATCGTGGTTGTGCTCATCGTGCGATTGCCGGTCCCGCTCGACGATGCGTTCCGTATTGCGGGGGCCACCGGTCGATTGCGCGTCTTCGATTTCTCCTTTTCTCTGACGGAGACGTACACGTTCTGGTCGGGGATCCTGGGCGGCACCTTTCTCATGCTCAGCTACTTCGGCACGGACCAGAGCCAGGTGCAGCGCTATCTCGCCGCGCGATCGGTCGACGAAGCGCGCAGCTCGCTGCTCATGAGTGCGTACTGGAAGATCCCGCTGCAAGCGCTCATCCTGATCATCGGCGTATTGGTGTTTCTGTTCTACACCTTCTCGCCGGCGCCCATGCTGTACAATCCGCGGCACGATGCGCAGCTGCGTGAAAAGCAGCCCGCCGCCTACGCCGAGCTGGAGTCGCGTTACACCGCCGCCCTGTCGGCGCGCAACCAGGCGGCCCGCGATGCGTCTGCCATTGGCGGCGCCGCGCCGCTCGCGACGTTCAAGACGCAAAACGATCAAGTGGACGCGGTGCGTAAGGAAGCACTCGCTGCCGCCGCGACGGCCACCGGCGAAAGCTCACGCGATGTGAATTACATCATTCCGCGTCTCGTCCTCGATCATTTGCCGCTGGGCTTCGCCGGTGTATTTCTCGCGGCGGTCCTTGCCGCCGCGATGTCGAGCATCGCCGCCGAGCTCAACTCGCTCGCCACCGCGAGTGTGGTGGACTTCTATCAGCGCTGGTACAAGCCCGAAGCGAGCGACGCGCACTTTCTCCTCGTCGGACGCGTGAGCACGGCCATCTGGGGCGTCTTTGCCATGGTGGTCGCGACGTACGCCGCCACGCTCGGCTCACTCATCGAAGTCGTGAACCGTTTTGGTTCGTTCTTCTACGGCTCCATCCTCGGCGTCTTTCTGCTGGCGATGGTGAAGCGCACGACGGCGCTGGGCGCCTTCGTCGGTCTGCTCAGCGGCATGGCCGCGGTGGCGGCCGTGAGCTTCGGCATGCCGCAGGTGAGCTTCTTGTGGCACAACGTCATCGGCGCCGTCGTGGTCTTCGGCGTGGGTTCGGTACTCTCCTTGGGTTCGCGTCCTGGGACTGCGGTTTAGGAACGCAACGGCGGTTCGGGTTTGAGCTGCCACTGCGGTTGATGGACAGCCACCGCGGTTCTGGACTGCCACTGCAGTTGAGGAACACTGCGGTTTGGGTCTTTTTGGTTGCCCCCGACGGCTTCGCCCGTCGGGGGCTTTTTGGTGGTTGAACCTTGTTGGCGGCGACACTCGAGGGTGTCCGCCCTAAAGGTTCAACCACCAAAAAGTCGCCCCACCGGCGCAGCCGGGGGGCGACTTTCCTTGTAAACCCGAACTGCAGTGTTCCCTAACCGCAGGTGCAGTCCTGAACCGCAGTGGCAGTCCATCAACTGCAGTGGCAGCTCAAACCCGAACCGCCGTTGCCGTACTACTGCACCAAAGGAACCGCGCCAACCAAATTGGCGATCAGACGAGCCGCCCCGGGTACCCCTGCCGGCAACTGCCGGAAGAGGGCGAGCGTGACATAGATGTAGCGCCCCTTACCAAGCGGTGCGACAAGCAGACCGCCATCGTTGACCGGTTCTTCGGGATCGTTCATGCGCAGCAGACGCGTGTATCGTCGGTCGATCGTGCTTGGCATGTACGTCGCGCGCTCCTGCACCCACGCGTCCCAGTCGGCGGGGCCGATACGGTTGGGCGTGGTGAGCAGCGGGTTCGTGGGCTGCAGAATGGTGACCGGTGCGCTTTCCATCGTGACGCGCTCCGCCCGCGGTGCCCACTGCAGCGGATACGGCACGACGCCGGGAAACTGGTTCATGTTCTGTGCGCCATACTGCACGACCAGGGTACCGCCCTGCTTGGCGAAGTCGAGCAACCGCGCGTTGTTGCGCACGAGCGACTCGTTGGCTTCGTACGCGCGCGGGCCCACGATGATGCTGGTGAAGCGTGACAGGTTCGTCGACGTGAGCAGCGATGGCTCGATTTGTTCGACCGCAATATCAAGCTGCTCGAGTGCTTCGATTCCCTTGTCCCCCACGCCCGCGATGTACCCCACACGGGCGCGCGGCGGCAGCTTCACATTCACGGCCGACAGATACATCCCCGACGCACCGTACAGGCGCATTGGGGTGATGTGCTCGTACTGAATGAGATAGGCACCGTTGGTGCTCATCGCGCCATCGTGCAAAGCCAGCGCGACGAGCTGCAGTTGCCCTTCTTTGACTGTGCCACGTACGCGGAACTGCAGAATGGCGCTGCCGTCTGGCGCCAGTGTACGCGTGCGCGCTACGCTATCGGCCGTGAGGCCGGGCGGCAGCTCGAGATTGACCGTGACCTTGGCCTCGTGCGGATAGCTGCTCTGAATGCGCACCGGGATGATGCGCTCCACGGGCACACCGGCGCGAATGTACTCCATGCTGTTCGCCAGATTGATCGTGATGCCTGGCACGGCGCTCACCGGTACCTGCATGTCGCCCTTGATGGGGTCGGCGTAGCGATACACGACCGGCGTACTGACGGAGACCAACTGTCCTGCAATCTCGAGCTGTGCCAACACCAGAGAGGCGCGTTGCGTTTCCTGCTGCGACTCGTTGCGGGCGTCGATGGGTGCCTGAAACCAGTCCTGCTGCTTGCGACCGTACGCACGCCACCACGGGCTGTTCGACGCGAACGCCACAGCCCACCGGTTGAGCGTGGCAGCGCTGTCGGGCGCCACCGCAATATCTCCGGTTTCACCCGGACGCAGCCCCAGCCCCGCCACACTCGCATTGCGCAACAACACCGGCGCAGCGCCTCGGTTGAACACGGTAATCGTGACCGGCAGCGAATCGTTCACCTCGACCTTCACTGACTCACGGACCGGGAACGTCGCACGTGGTGCCGTCGCTTCGACGACAACGCCCGACGCGAGCACCAGCGCCTGCTCCATTCGAGCAAGCGTAGTGCGCAGCGCCTCCCAGAGCGCGGGGGGCGCTTCGTTGGCCGAACGTGACGACAAACTCGACGGCGCGCCCGGACGTCCCGTAATCAGAATGGCGGGGCCACTGCGATACACGCCGCGCACACTGCGAAGCTGTCGCATGGCCGACGCCAGCATCGGTACGATCGTCGCGGGTGCATCCGCGCGATACGCCGCGCGTGCCGCGCTCACTGTGAGCAGCGCCGAGTCGAGCATCAGCTGCGCCGGCGCCGGCAATTGCGCCCGGAGCGGCGCCCACGTCGTGTCGATGCCATCGAATAGCGAACGCTCGGCGCGCGCATCGGCCGGCCCCACCCGCGACGCCTCGCGTGACAGATAGCCCCACATCACGCCTTTGCGCTGCAGCACGCCGAAGCCCTGGCTCTTGTGCTGCGAGCGGCTCTCCGCGGCAATCTCGTAGTACGACCGCCCCAGCAGCGCGTCGAACTCGCCGGTGTTTACGCGCAGCGATGCGCTGTCGGGAAACTGCCGCGCACTGCGATAGAACTTCTGTGGCGTCCATGGCAGACCGAAGTCCTTGACCGGGAATCGCACGGTGTCGCCGGCCAGATCGTACGCCTCGCGCGCCAGCAGCCCGCTCACCTGATGATGCCCGTGTCCGTCGCGCGGTGTGCCGCTGAAAAACCCGATCATTACATGCGGGCGGAACGCGCGCACCACACGCACGACATCGCCCAGAATCGTGTCCTTGGGCCAGTGCTGATAGGTCTCTTCGGCGTTCTTGCTGAACCCGAAGTCGTACGCGCGCGTGAAGTACTGCGTCGCGCCATCGATGCGTCGCGCCGAAAGCAGCTCCTGGGTGCGAATGGCGCCGAGCGCTTCCCCGAGCTCGTTGCCGATCAGATTCTGTCCGCCGTCGCCACGCGTGAGCGAGAGATACGCCGTCTCGACGTGCCGCCCCTTGGCGAGCCACGCGATGACCGGCGTGTCTTCGTCGTCGGGATGCGCGGCGACGGTGAGCACGCGCGCCGTCGTCCCGATACCGGCCAGTGTCGATCCCAGCGCCGCGGCGCCGCGATCTGGTGCGCCTTGGGCATGCAACACCGGTGCAGATGCGACGAACGCCGCGGCTAGGGCCGCGGCGCTCATCGTTCGCTGCATCGGTCGCTGCATGATCCGCTTCATCGTGGTGTACACCCGCGAAGCTCTACGCATGTCGAGAGAGGTCAGTGTGTGGCCGTCATCGCCGGACGTCCTTCCGGCACTTCACCAGTGTCCATCACCATGGCCACGATACGCGCCTGCTCCGCCTGGTGCGCATCCGCAAACCCTTCGGCGGGGCTGGCCCGCTCGGGGCGTCCGACGTAGCGCACGCCAACGGCGGCACCCGCCGACGCCCGAAGACGCGGCTGCACGTAGGTCCACGCGCCCTGATTCTTGGGCTCTTCCTGCGCCCACACCACCTGCTCCACCGCCGGGTACAGATCGACGATGCGCTGGATTTCCTCGTGCGGCCACGGATACAGCTCTTCGACGCGCACCAGCGCCACCTGCGGATTGCGCGTGGGAGACAACGACAGATCGTAGTAGAGCTTGCCGGTGCAGAACACGATGCGCCGCACATCGTCGCGATGCTGCGACGTGATGGGATCATCGATGACCGCCTCGAAGCTGCCGTGCACGAGATCGTCCAGCTTGGAGGCCGCTTGCGGCAACCGCAGCAGCGACTTGGGCTGCATGCACACCAGCGGACGACGATTCGTGCGCAGCGCCTGACGACGCAGCAGGTGGAAGTACTGCGCCGGCGTGCTGCAGTAGGCGACCGTCATGTTGCCTTCGGCACACAACTGCAGGAACCGCTCGAGACGCGCACTCGAGTGCTCCGGCCCCTGTCCTTCGTAACCGTGCGGCAGCAGCATGACGAGCCCGCTGTCCTGTCCCCACTTGGCGCGATCGGCGACGATGAACTGGTCGATGATGGGCTGCGCCACGTTCACGAAATCGCCGAACTGCGCTTCCCACAACGTGAGCGTATCGGTCGCCATCACGCTGTAGCCGTATTCGAACGCCATGACGGCGGTCTCGGACAACGCTGAGTTGTAGACCTCGAACGCGCCCTTGGCACCCGGCAGGTTGGCGAGCGGCGCGTACTTGCGACCGGTGTTCACATCGTTGAGCACCGAGTGCCGGTGCGAGAAGGTGCCGCGTTCGGCGTCCTGCCCCGTGATGCGCACCGACATCCCCTCGAGGAGCAACGAACCGAAGGCCAACGCTTCGGCGTGCCCCCATTCGATACCGCCCTGCTCACCCATCGTTTCGCGACGACGCTCGAGCTGCTTGGCCAGACGCGGATTGGCCGCGAAGTCCGCCGGCCACTGCAGCAGCGATTCGTTGACGAACTGCAACCGCTCCGGCGGCAAGCCGGTCGCGACAGGCTTTGGCGCGCTCGCGCTTTCGGCCGGCCACGGCGCATGCTTCTCGTTGCCCAGCAGCGACTGCTTGAAGCGCGCGTGGATGTCGGCGTAGCGTTGCGAGACGTCCTTCTCCACGTTCGCCGCCTCATCGGCGGTCATCACACCTTCGCTCACCAGACGGTTGGCCCACACCTGCGGCACCGTGGGATGCTTGCGGATGGCGGCCGTGCGCGTCGGCTGCGTGTACATGGGTTCATCGCCTTCGTTGTGCCCATGACGACGGTAGCCCACGAGATCGATGAGTACGTCCTTCCCGAACGTGGCGCGATATGCGCACGCGAGACGCATCGCGATGATGCACGCCTCGGCGTCGTCCGCGTTCACGTGGAAGATGGGGATTTCGAAGCCCTTCGCGAGGTCGGACGAGTAGTGCGTCGAGCGCGCATCGGTCGGGTCGGTGGTGAAGCCGACCTGATTGTTCACGATGATGTGAATCGTGCCACCGGTGCGATACGCATTGAGATGCGAGATGTTCAGCGTCTCGGCCACGATGCCTTCGCCCGGGAACGCCGCATCGCCGTGAATGGCGACCGGCACCACCGCGCGCTCATTGCGCTCACCCGGCTTGCCCGGTTCGCGCTGCAACGCGCGCACCACGCCTTCAATGACCGGGTTGACCACTTCGAGGTGCGACGGATTGGGCATGAGACGCAGCTTCACCGCGCGTCCATCGACGTCGCGAGCGCCGTTGTAGCCCATGTGGTACTTCACGTCGCCGGTCGCGTTTTCGTCGGCCGATTCGTGACGGCCTTCGAACTCCGCGAAGAGAGCCTCGAACGGCTTCCCCATGACGTTCGTGAGCACGTTCAGGCGGCCACGGTGCGCCATACCGATGACGACTTCGGTGGCCCCTTCGCGTCCGAGCTCGTCGATCATCACGTCGAGCATGGGCACGAGCGTATCCGTGCCTTCGACGGAGAACCGCTTGTATCCCTGATACGCGCGACCGAGGAAGCGCTCGAGCCCGTCGACTTCATTGAGACGGCGCAGCACCTGCTTCTTTTCGTCAGCGGTGAGCGGGCGCGTAATGACGCCATCGCGGAACGCGCGACGGAACCAGTTGCGCTCTTCGTTCACTTCGAGATGCCACACTTCGTAGCCAACGCGTCCCGAGTACACGCTGCGCTTGCGATCGATGACATCCTTGGCGGTCGCGAAGCGGTCATCACCAAGCGCCGCGCCCGGAATGGTCGCGAGGTCGGCTTCGGTGAGGCCGTGAAACTCGGGGCTCAGCTCATCGGCACCGGCAGGCGGCGCGCCGAGCGGGTCGAGCTGCACGGCGTAGTGGCCGTACATGCGAATGGCCTGCTGCAGCGATGCGGCCGCCGCGACTTTCGCGAGGAGCGCCGTGTCCATGACGGCACCGGAGGCTGCCGGAGCGCTCGTTGCGCCGGCGCTGCCAAAGAGCGACTCCGCGATGCGGAAATACTGGCGCCATGTCTCGTCGACACTCGCCGGATCGCGGCGGTATTGCTCGAACTGTTCGGCGAAGATGCCGTCGTTGAATACGCTGGTAATTGCTGACATAAACGCGAAATCTAGTGGGCTGCACAGCACAACTGCGGGAGCCAGGGCAGCTAACAGTGGGTTGCCGGTTACGGCGGCGTTCCGTGGGCGTTGGGGGCAACGCCAGCGGTCAGTGGCTCTGTGGCAGGACGAGGGTAAACGTCGACCCTTCGCCGGGCCGGGAGACGAGCTCGATGCGTCCCCCAAGGAGCGTCGCGAGCCGGCGGGCAATGTAGAGTCCCAATCCAGTGCCGCGCGCGCGTCGGGTGTGCTCGTCCTCGAGCTGTGAGAAGGGGCGGAAAAGCCGCTGCATGTCGGTGGCCGCGATGCCAACGCCCGTGTCGCGGACGGCAAAGCGCACCATCGGGGTTCCGTCGGCCGTCGGCGAGCCGCGGGAGACCTTCACGTGCACACCGCCCGCCTCGGTGAACTTGATGGCGTTCTGGCAGAGGTTGAGCAGGATCTGCCGCACGCGGGCCTCGTCGGTGACCAGCGTGGGAAGCCCGGCCTCGAGCTCGAGACGGAATTCGATCCCTTTTTCGCGAGCCAGCGGCTCGAGGAACGGGTGCAGGGAGTCCATGAGCTCATCGACGCGCACCGTGGCACGGCGCGCAGTGAGGCGATCGGCCTCGAGGGAAGCAAAAGTGAGGATATCCTCGATGAGGCTCCCCAGGTGGCGCCCCACCGTCCGCAGGCGGACGATGACCTCCCGCTGCTCACCAGTGAGCGGCCCCAGGATTTCGTCCTCGAGCAGTTCGCCATATCCCTCGAGGGCCGTGAGCGGCGTGCGCAGCTCATGGGAGAGCGTGGCCAACAAACTGGTTTTGGCGGCATCGGCCGATCGCGCTTCTTCCAACAGGCTGGCCTTCCAGAGAGCCAGGGCGGCGAGGTCGGCCATCACGCCCAGCCGCTCTTCGTCGACGTCGTCGAACAGCGGGTGCCCCTGATCGCGGGTAATCGCGAGCACCCCGAACAGCTGGGCGTTGGCAAGCAGCGGCAGGAGCAGAATGGGACCGACGCCGAGCGTGGGGAGCAGTTCGGCGAAGAAGGGCGAGCTTTCGGCTGGAGAGGCGATGGAAAGGGTGCGGTGTTCTCGGGCGACGCGTCCGGTGAACGATCCTTCGAGCGGAAAGGCGGTGCCGGGGAGCGATCCCATATGCCCGCTTCCCATAACGTAGACGCCATTATCGCCACTTATTGGCGCCACTGCAGCGCCACTAGCCCGTCCGCGAACCATGGAGAGCTGACAGAGCGTTTCGAGCACCTTCTGCGAATCGGTCTCCGCGGCCAACGCCCGGGCCACCTGCCGCAGCGTGCCCAACTCCTCCGTTTTGCGGTAGTCGGAGTAGAGCAGGTCCTGATGGCTCGCCGGAAAGTCGGCGGGATTGATGGCGGTATGGGACCCGGACAGGCGAGAAGGAGGCAGTGGCTCGTGCATACGGGAACAGTGCACCGCCTCGCGCGGCTTGGGGAGCTATGACGCCTTCACGAAAAACAGGAAAGCAACCCGGATCCACCAATGGGCACGCTGACAAGATCTGCGCGCGGTGCGGGCGCCCCTTCAGTTGGCGCAAAAAATGGGAGCGCGACTGGGACGCGGTTCGCTACTGCTCGGACAAGTGCCGTATGGGAAAATCGGCTGGCTGACGCCCGGTGGGAGTCGCGTTACTGCAGCCGCGGCGCCCACTCGCGCCCCAGCCCCACCATGAGCTCCGTCATCACGCCGATGCCGTCCCACAGATTGCGCACCCGCAGGTTCTCGTTGGGGGCGTGCTGACTGTTGTCGGCGTTGACGGTGGGCACCGTAATGACGGTCGCGCCAAGCTGCTCGACGAAGTGAAAGAGGGGCAATGACCCGCCCAGAATGGGCATGATGAATGGCTCCTGCCCATAGCTGCGCGCCATGAGGCGCTTGACCGCCTGCACTCCGGGCAGCACGCTGGGGACGCGCACTGCCGTATAGCCACTGTCGTAGCTCACATACGCCAGCCGGCTGCGATTCCCACTCGTGCTCGCGGCGTTGGGGTCGCGCACGATGGTGTACCCCAACGTGGTGAGGTGCTGCTCCAGCATGGCGCGAATGCGCGCCGGCTTCTGGTCGGGCACCAAGCGGAAATCGATGCTCACCGTGGCACTCGTGGGGACGGCGTTACTCGCCCCGGTGCCGACATTGCCCGTGCGAATGCCGCGAATATTGAGCGCCGGCTGCATGATGCGTTCGCCCAGCGGCGCGTTGGCCAGCTCGGTGTGGGCGAGCCCCAGCGACTTGCGCACGCTGTCATCGGTGGCGCTGAGCGCCCGCGCCAGGGCGCGGTCGGCGGCGGTCATGACGGGCACATCGCGGTAGAAGCCCGGCAACTTGATGCGGCCATCGTTGTCACGCAGACTCGCGACCAGGTTGGCCACGGCGACGGCAGGGTTGGGAGCCCAATTGCCGTAGTGGCCACTGTGCAGCGCGCGATTGGCGCCGTACAACGTGACCTCCGCTCCCATGACGCCGCGCACGCCGAGCACGAGCTGCGGGCGGCCGCTCACGTGCACCGGTCCGTCGAAGAAGAGCCACGCGTCGGATTGGAGCTTGTCCTTGTGCGTGCGAAGCAATTCCCCAAGGTGATTGGACCCGGCTTCCTCCTCGCCCTCGAGGAAAAATTTGATGTTCACCGACGGCACCTGCTTGAGCGCCTTCATGGCGTCGAGCGCGGCGAGCATCGCCACAATGGGGCCCTTGTCGTCGCTCGCCGAACGCGCGCGGATGCGCACTTCGGGATCGACAGTGTCGCCTGGCGCCGGCAACGGCACGTCTGCAGTGGGCGCGCTGTTCTGGTAGCGACTGAGCTTGGGAGTGAACGGATCGGCATCCCAGCCGCCGCCCGCCACCGGCTGCCCGTCGTAGTGCGCGTAGAACACCACGGTCCGCGTGGCGCCCGGCGCCTTGATCTCGCCGAAGAGCGCCGGACTCCCCCCGCTGGGAGCGCGCAGCGGTGTGAGCGCGACACCGCGCTTGGCGAAGGCCTCAGTGAGGAAGACGACATTCTTCGCGATGTCGTCCTGATTGCTCGCCACGTTGGGAATGGCGAGCAAGGCGAAGGCTTCGTCCAGAATTTCCCGCTCGTGGGCTCGGCGCCAGGCGTCTACCTGCGGGCGGAGCGACTGAGCGTGTACGGCAATGGGCGCAAAGAGCGCGACGGCGGCAACGAGAAATGGGCGCATCGTTCACGCTATCGCGTACTCGACCCGTTGGCCAGCGCGAGCTGCTAGAAGTCGTACGCCGCCGTCACGAACAGCGCACGCGCTGGCAGAATGAAGTAGCGCACACGACCGCTGCTGCTCACCGCGCCGCTGCCGAACTTGCGCGTATCGCCCAAGTTCTGCCCACGCACCGTGAAAC